>JARUKZ010000016.1 GCA_029688955.1 Chitinispirillales bacterium ANBcel5
CCTGTTGTTGTCCGGGAACCTGTTGTTGTCCGGGAACCTGTTGTTGTCCGGGTTTGGATTTTTTTAAATCAGGTACTGTGCTTTTGGGCACGGATTGCGTAAATTTTGAACTTGGGCTACTTTTACGTGAAGAGCGAGAGTACTTTTGGTTCAAGGTATCTATAACGGTTTTACCGATTAGTTTTAAAGAATCAAAGACACCTATACCTTTATTGGCTATTGCTTCTCCATAGGGGAGATTGTATTTGTTAATCAAAGATTGAAGTTGATCTACCGGCATTGCATTGGGAAGATCTCTTTTATTGTATTGAACAATAATCGGAATGTTTTCACGTTTGTATCCATATTCACTCAGGTTGTCTTCAAGGTTTTGAAAACTCTCGATATTTTCCTGCAACTTATCTGCTGCACTATCTACCACAAACACAACGCCATCAACACCCCGAAGAACGAGTTTTCGTGTGGCATTATAATATACCTGACCTGGAACGGTGTATAGTTGAAACTTGGTGGCGAAACCTTTAATTTTTCCAAGATCAAGGGGTAAAAAGTCAAAAAAAAGCGTGCGGTCACTTTCTGTGGCAAGGGAAACCATATCGCTTTTATGATCTGTAGGTACTTTTCGATGAATAATTTGTAGATTAGTGGTCTTTCCGCACAAACCAGGTCCGTAGTAAACAACTTTTACACTTATCTCTCTGGCGGCATAGTTAATTGAAGCCATAGTCACCCTTTTTTGTTTTTAGACGATGACGTAATAAAGGTTATATTATAATACCGTTTAACCAAAAAATAGTAAGAAAGAGGGTATTAAGCAAGGATCTCTATTACATATACCCATTTTCCAATATACTATTGAAGTGGGTAGAATATCAATTTTATTTAACCTAATGTTTGCAGTGTCTGAAATCCGGGTTGCTGAGGATATTCATTTCTTTTAAGATCAGCATGGAATCGATTTGTTTGCCCGTGGTGGTTTGATAGAAAAATTCTGCACTGATTATTTTTTCTTCGGCGTAGATGCAGGTATAATTTTTTATCTGTTTTTTTGCTTCATGGCTATCAAGGAGAAATGTTGTTCTGAGGAAGTTTCCTGAAAACAACGCTGCGAAGGTAATTATGGCAGCAACAATCAACGATACTGCTATTCGCACATACGAGAGAATTGGGGTGCTATTTTTTTTCTCCATTGCAGCTTGGATTGATCTGCTGATTCTTGGGGAAAGAGCGCTTATTCTATTGGTTTGAAGAAGGATGTTGATGGCTTCATAAACTTTAAATTCACACAAGCAGCAGGAATTAATAATGGTACGTAAGGTATGCGTGCTGTCAAGATGGTTGTATATATAATCTTCAGGTCTGTTAAATATGTCTGTTTCGGCTGTTTTCTGAAGCTCTTTTTCGTTTGGAATAAACACCGTATCTTCATCAATGATTTCCGTTATTCTATTCCACTCATCTACTCGCCTCATTGCCTCCATGATTATATTTTCTGTGGGGACTTTTATGCCTCTGATAATAAGGTGCTCGGCATTGTTCATACTATTGAATTTGTAGGAACCGGATTTCCAGTAAAAGAGACTGCAGACCAAGTCTTCCAGAGATGTTTCAATAAACATTTGCAAGTCATCCGGGGGGGCTAATTTTTTTTCGACAATTTCTTCACACAAGGAATTTAAATCGCCCTGATGTGAAGAGATAAGTTCCTGTATACTTATTGGTGAATTCTGCTGTACATCGGTTAAATAGTTATATAATTTCCTTTCGAGATTTTCTTCTCCAATTTTTGCACCAATAACCATTCCACTGTCAAAAAGTACAAAGCCAATATCTTTACCTTTAGTTAGAATAAGTTTCCCTGTAATTTTCTGCTGTGACAACAATTGAAATACATCAGCAAGAATAAATTCACGAATAGATCCGCTCAGAACCATCTATCGGTGCTCCTATCGTTTTCTCCCCTAAGCTTTTTCACTAAACAGGGTATTAAGGATAACTTTAATTCTTTTGATTATATTGTAAATAATATAAAAACATAGTAAAAATACAGGCAAATAGACTACATTTTGAAGATTGTACGGGTATTTAAGTGAAAGTGTAAGGAAGGTGTAAATTGCAGCAATAACAGAACATGACAATAAAATTCTAAGCCATGAGAAATTCTGTGTTTTTGATGCAAGCGCTTTATCAGCGCCGGGAAGTATAGCTGCTACACTATTTGCTACGATTATATCTTTTATTTTGCGCTTTTTAATTATGCTGTTTTTTATATATGCTATAGAGGATACATTTTTTATGTGTTTGAGTTTTTTAAAGCAACTTTTGCACATGGTTCCTTTTCTACACTTTCTACAAGTAATTCTTCCGCACAAGTTGCAGCAAAATGTGTCTTTGACTTTATTAGTACTCCAATGAAACCAGTTAGTAAAAAAGAGTAGTGCAAGTAATAAAAATGAAAGAGTAAAAATTAATATATTATGGTAACTTAATAAGGCTGAAAAGGATGGAGAGATACCATATTTATAGAAATTGCTCCAAAAGTAAAATGGAGTAATCTGTGGTTGCATTATTTTACGGATTTCGGGCCAATTTCCACCGAAATGTCTGTCGTTTGTTTCTATAAAGGTATTTATCTTTTTTGAATTTCCTTTTGAAAGTTCATTTAGTAGTTCTGTTCCAGAGATAGTTTCTCGTTTTAAGTGGCATTGAACTTTATTAAAATGTGCTTCCTGGATACCTGGACTCATTTCAAGTGATTGGGAAAAGTAAGTCTCAGCAAGATCGATTCGTCCGTTTAGGTAATGAAAATTTCCTCTGGTAAGTAGGGTGATTGGATCATCGCCTTTGATTCTCTCAGCAATATCCAGAGAATATGAAGCCTTATTCATTTTACCAGCTTTCATATTTGAAACAGAAAGGGCCAGGTGGGCCAGGTAATCATCAGGGTTTTGGTTAACTAACTTTGTGGCTTTTGTATGTAATTGATCACAATAGCCTTCAGAGGAGATTCTGGAAAAAACTGCTGGTGTGTTGTGAGGTAAAGCACTTTTTAGAAATACTAACTGAATCCAATTATCCAGAGGAGAAAGGGCCAGAATAGTACATGAGGCAAAGAGGATAATCTTTTCATTTCTTTTTAAAAAACGAAAAATGAATAGTGCAATTATCCAAAAAAACGCTATGAAGCCCAGTGAAGTTAATGAAAGTAAAACAATTATGCTTAGAGGTGTCCTATAAGGCAGGGGAATGGTTGAAAATAATCTCTCATTGAGTGGGTGAACTGCTTTTGTAACATGTTTGATTGAGAGGATCAAAAGTGTGCTGAATAGAAAAATCAGTAAAGTAGAACGAAACCAGAGATACAAATTAAATAGAAAGGAATGTTGCGCTTTCCAGGAATTAAAAAGTACACCAATAGCAGAAAAAAATGATGAAATAGAGTTGTTTATATTTCGGGGAAAGTAGATGCCTGCTGATCGAAAATGAGACCAGGGCTGGTAAGGATCAAAATCAGCAGCCCAGTTATAACAAAAAAGCGCTGATTTATTATCGCTACTCTCAAATTCACGGCCCATAAAAAGTAGCTGTTTAGAGATTAGAGGAACCGATATTGCACCTTCAGAGATCTTAAGTTTCTGGAGTTTCTCTAAACATCGCTCTGCCCAGGTAAGATAATCAAGTTTTAGGAATTCTGCACATAGAAGCCAAAGTGCCCCGGGATCATTTTCACTTAGGCTAAGTGCTTTTGAGAAGTACTCATCGCGCTTTGAAGAGTTGTTTTTTTGAAGTATTCCTCTTGAAAACGAGCCCCATATACTGGAACTATTTAAATTGGATTCCCTGGTACTGATTCTGACCCATTTATTTGAAGAGCTATAATCAGGTGAAATACCTTCTGTTTGCAGGAAAGCATCTCTGGTATAAAGTGCCTGCTCTAGTTCTGTGGCCCAATAGGGGCCGGGCGCTGCAAAAAGAATGTTCGCAACCAATAACACAAACAGGGAAGTCGTAATAAAACACTTATTGAACATCGGAAATATTAATCCATAATCAGTGTTAAAACGTAGTATATACAGGATATATGATTATATATTAAAATTTAGTATATGGGTAGACAGAGTAGGTAATGAAAAGGAGAGAAAAGTAAGGCACATCCCTGGATGAGTGATGTGCCTCGAAAAACTTATTTTTCAATTTGATCTACAATTTTGCTTAATCTCGATTTTTGGTTAGCAGCTTTGTTTGGATGGATAAGGCCAATTTTGGCACTTTTATCTAATACTGACACAGCTTCTTTCAAAGCATCCGTTGCTGTTTCCTTATCTTTTGCCTCTGTAACTGAACGTGTAGCAGTTTTAATGCGAGAGCGGTTGCTACGGTTAACCAGATTGGCTTTTTTGCTGGTTCTGTCGCGTTTTTCAACCGATTTATGTCGCTGCATGTTAGAGCTCCTTATCAACGTATGGGTTTGATTCTCAATAAAACAATTTAAAATAATTAAAATTAAACTTAGAGTCAAGCATAACTAGTATAAGAATTAAACTTTAACCTTATGTTCATATAAATGTTTTTCTTAACTTATATTTAATGGTCATTAAAAAAGAAGATGTGAATTAGACTCTTAGAGGAGGAGAGAAAGATGGAAAATACTGTCCGTGTTCGTTTTGCCCCTTCACCGACAGGTTATTTGCATGTGGGTGGAGCAAGGAGTGCTCTTTTTAATTTCCTTTTTGCAAGGCATCACGGTGGTACTTTTATCTTGCGAATAGAAGATACTGACAGAAGTCGTTTTGTTGAGGGGGCATTAGATGAGATCTATGAGAGTTTAACCTGGTTAGGCTTACAGTGGGATGAAGGGCCAGAGAAGGGTGGAGATTATGGGCCCTATACACAATCAAAAAGAAATCATCTTTATCAAAAATATGCAAATCAACTGTTGGAGAATGGTCATGCATATCGCTGTTTCTGTTCTTCTGAACGCTTGGCCAGTGTAAGAGAGCAACAGGAAAAAAGTGGCAATCTTACTGGGTATGATCGACACTGTCGCAACCTAAGCAATGAGCAAATACAGCAAAACTTATCTGAAAACATTCCCTTTATTATAAGGTTTAAAATACCACAGGGCAGAATTGTAAAATTCAAGGATTTAATTAGAGGTGAGATAGAGTATAACAGTGATGTACTTGATGATCTTGTTCTTATAAAATCTGATGGTTTTCCTACCTATCATATGGCAAACGTTATTGATGACCACCTTATGAAGATATCACATGTGCTAAGAGGGGATGAATGGATTGCGTCAACTCCAAGACATGTGCTTATTTATGAAGCTTTTGGATGGCAATTGCCACAATTTGCACACTTACCGGTAATTCTGTCTCCTACAGGTGGTAAACTATCCAAGCGAAAAGGTGCTGCTTCTGTAATGGATTATAAAAAAGGGGGGTATTTACCTGAGGCTTTGTTTAACTTCTTGGCACTTTTGGGATGGGCACCGGGAGATGACCGGGAAAAGATATCCGTAGATGAACTGGTAAAAGCATTTTCTCTTGAGCAAGTATCTCCTAAAGCATCGGTGTTTGATGAGAAAAAACTTGAATGGATGAATGGATTATATATGGCTGAGCGGAGTTCTGAATCGTTATCACCTGCAGTACTGGAGCTACTTAAAGAGAGAGGGGTTGTTGGAAAAGACATACGTGCTGATGATAAATATCTTCTTAGAGCAATCGATCTTCTCAAGGGGCGCTCAAAGAGAATTATAGATCTAGCTGATAATTCGGTATATTTTTTCATTGATCCATCTTCTTATGAAAAGAAAGCCGAGAAAAAACACTACAAAACAGATACTCTGGATCATTTGCGGGCTCTCGTTGAGAAACTTCAGGACATTGATCCGTTTAGTACAGATCAACTTGAATGTGCTGTTCGGGATCTTGCTCAAAGCAGAGAAATTTCCACAGGAAAATTGATACATCCTACCAGGCTTGCCGTAAGCGGCGTAAGTTTTGGACCCGGACTTTATGAATTGTTATCTTCTTTGGGCAAAGAAACTGTCATTAGAAGAATTGAAAAAGCATGTGAATATCTGGAAAATAAATAATTTACATAGATATCAATATTAACTTTTTTGAGTAGTAAACAGGAGCGTTATGGAAGAGATCCCACCAGTTAATAAAAAGAAAAATGATAATACAGGTAATACAAATAAAATACCACAGGTTTCTAATTTCATTAGAGAAGTAATTAAAACTGATATTGAAAGTAAAAAGTGGGATAAGATCGTTACCCGTTTTCCTCCAGAACCCAATGGGTATCTTCATATCGGACATGCTAAAGCTATTTGTATTAATTTTGGTATGGCTGAGGAGTTTGGTGGAGAGTGTCACCTTCGCTTCGATGATACTAATCCCTCAAAGGAGGAGAGTGAGTATATCGAATCTATCAAACAGGATGTGTCATGGCTTGGTTTTGATTGGGGGCCTCATCTTTATTTTGCCTCGGACTATTTTGAGCAAATGTATCAGTGGGCAGTTAAATTGATCAAAGATGGTAAAGCCTATGTTGATGATCTTACGCCTGAGCAGATAAGAGAATACCGTGGCACGCTAAAGGAACCAGGAAAAGAAAGCCCTTACAGGAATCGCTCAACAGAGGAAAATCTAGACCTTTTTAAGCGGATGAGAGATGGGGAATTTGAGGAAGGAACACATGTCTTAAGAGCAAAAATTGATATGGCTCATCCCAATATGAATATGCGCGATCCGGCTATGTACAGAATCCTTAAAGTGTCTCATCACCGCACCGGTGATAAGTGGAAAATTTACCCTATGTATGACTGGGCTCATGGTCTTGAAGATTCAATTGAGGGAGTTACACATTCTCTTTGTTCGCTGGAGTTTGAAGACCATAGGCCTCTTTACGATTGGTTTCTGGAACAGCTTGAAATTCATCATCCTCAGCAAATTGAATTTGCGCGGCTTAATCTTACCTACACTGTAATGAGCAAAAGAAAACTTTTGCAGCTGGTGCAACAGAAGTATGTTTCAGGATGGGATGATCCACGTATGCCTACTATTTCCGGGCTAAAACGTAGAGGGTATACGCCCGAATCGATAAGAGCATTTGCTGAAAGAATAGGAGTTGCTAAAAGAGATAGTACAGTGGACCTGGCCTTGTTGGAACACTGCCTTAGAGAGGACCTCAATAAAAGGGCTAATCGGGTAATGACTGTACTTAATCCACTGAGAGTTATTATTACCAATTATCCCGAAGATCTAAGTGAGGAGCTTGAGGCAATAAACAATCCCGAAGATAGTTCAATGGGCACAAGAAAAGTACCGTTTTCCAAAGTGCTTTATATTGAGCGGGATGACTTTATGGAGAATCCGCCAAAGAAATTTTTCCGTCTCGCACCAGGGCGCGAAGTTCGGTTACGATATGCTTATTTTATCACTTGCGATAAGGTGATAAAGGACCAGGAGGGAAATGTCGTTGAGCTGCAGTGTAGCTATGATCCTGAGACGAAGGGTGGGGCAAGTCCAGACGGTAGATCGCCAAAAGCTACTCTTCACTGGGTTTCTGCCAAACATGCAATTGATGCTGAAGTGCGACTCTATGATAAGCTTTTTACTACTGAAGATCCATCGGATGCACCAGGTGGAGATTTTCTCAAAAATATAAATCCAGAATCACTGAAAGTTCTAAAAGGATGCAAATGTGAACCAAGTTTAAACAGAGCAAAACCAATGGAGAGGTATCAGTTTGAACGACTGGCTTACTTTTGTGTAGATAATGAATCTAGAGAAAATTGTCTTGTTTTCAACAGAACTGTAACACTTAAGGACACATGGGCCAAAATAAAGAAAAAGTCCAAGGCGTAAAAAACGGTTTGACTTTGATGTGGTCCTAAAGTAATTTATCTGTTCAATAAAGGGGCTGTAGCTCAGTTGGGAGAGCATCAGGCTGGCAGTCTGAGGGTCAGGGGTTCGAACCCCCTCAGCTCCAAAAAGAGGATATCTGGAAAATTCAGGTATCCTTTTTTTTATTTGTATGTTTTTGACAAAAAAGTAAATGATAGAAATAAAAAAAACACTCCAATTGAAAACAATCAGAGTGCAATAAGTAGGCTTTTAATGTCATATTTTCTTAAAATGTGCTAAATGAGCTTCCGGAATCATCTTGAGACTGATTAGTATCTTCTTCACTGACACTATCTGAATCATCATCGTGCTCATCGTCATCGAATGATATTTCAGAATCATCATCTAAATTTTGATCACTATACTCATCACCATCGCCGAATGATACTTCAGTGTCACTATCTATTTCTTCATCATCGTCTTCATAACCAAACCTTGATCTGCTCATATCGGCTTTAGCAAAAGAGTTATTGATTTTTCTGACATATTGGCGAGCAAGATTAGGAATATCTGAGTTAGCTGAAGCAGAGGTAACACCATCTATACCAATATCCGGCTCCCATGATCTAATTTGAGTTGTATGTACAATTATGTTTTCATTACTAAGTGAATTGGTCCATCCGACAATCCAGGGTCTTACTCTGGACATTACTCCTGAATTGGTAATAAATATTGCACCATAGTTTTCCGGATCTTCAACAGATAAACCATATCTTGTATGTTGAGCGATGGTAACATTTTTTCCGTCTCTTTGAAGCTGATTTTTCATTTCCTGAACAAGACCGGTTTTAAACTCGGTATTTTCGTGAACAAGAAGTACTCTACTGTTTTCAGTTCGTGCTGAAACACTGAACACAAACGCTACAAATCCGAATAAAATCATCTTTGCGCTTTTCATATTTTCATCTCCTTTATTAGGTAATGGTGCTGTTATGTAAGGTAACATATTAATTTTTAGCAAAAAAGAGCGGAATAAATAACATACAAAATAAACTATAAAATATATAAGACCGGTACTAAATGACAGATATATACTTTTTTTTTCAAATAACATACTACTGATTAGGAAAGGAATATAAAAAAATGACCTATAAAGAAGGAATACCCAAATATGGTCAACCTGTAATACAGTAAAGCAGAAACGATTTTTAGTACATATTAATTAAAGAAAGGAAAAGGGGGATAATAGTGCCGTAAGTAGAATATTAAGAAATTAAAAAAGCTGCCTGTGCTTAAATATTGCAAAATCAGTATTACAATGAAAACTTTTCAAAATGAATGTTATACTTTTTTATATTCAGCTTTTTTAAATGCTCCATCAGGGAAGTACTCATGGGTTCGGGCCCACAGAGAAAAACTTCTGTTTTTGAAGGATTTTCAATAATTTTGGAAAGAAGCTCTGCTGTAATGCGTTTGAGTGTATGGGAGGTGTGATTTTGTCTGGTGACTATGGGAATAAATTTGAAGTGTGGATTTGATTTCTCAATCGATTCAAAAAAGACCCGATGAGTAAGATCTTCACTATACTTGGTGCTCCATAAAAGTGTAGCAGGTGTAGTGATTTTTTCTTTACTCCAATGGGAAATAATAGAAAGAAAAGGAGTTATACCTATTCCCCCAGCGATGAAAAGGTGATGATGATTAAGGTTATTGGGATAAAATTTACCATAAGGACCATCAAAAAATACTTTAGCTCCTGATTGCAAGTTGCGAATATTCTCCGTATAATCACCCAGCGTTTTTATCGTTAAGGTAAGATTTTCCTCATTTGGAGATGAGGAAATAGTAAAAGGGTGCTCCTCTTTAGAGCATACAGGAGAAATGATTCTGAAATATCCAAATTGACCGGGTTTGTATTTTGTTTTTTTTCTCTCTGGGTGCAAATTTAATTCGGTTACCGAATCGTTTAGTAGCTGTACATCAACGACTTTGAATTGATTGTTCTTTACGCGTAAGGGTCTGAGGAATTTGTGATGAATATATAGACCAATGCTAATAAATGCCCATGCACCCATCATCCCACTTCTTAAATTCCCTTCTCTGGTGGGGGAGGCAAGATATACATGAATAGCGATCAAAACCACACCAACTGAAGCAAAATTGTGGAACAGTTTAATATGTGAATAATCAATTTTTAGCTTGTTTAGCAGAAGTGTTTTTAAGTTTCGGATAACAGTAAACTGATGAATCTTTGTCGTAACCATTAAAAGCAGAGTGATTACAATCACCAATAAAAAAATATAAAAGGCGGTATATCCCAGATATATCTGAAAGTTACTTTCGGGGAAATATATTTTTTTAAAATATAGATGAAGAGCTGCGCTCAACAGCGCCAGGATTGCAAGAGAAGCATGAAATCTAATAACCTTATCCTGCCCAAACAGCCGGTCAAAGAGTTTGACTCTTGCAGAGAGGATAAGGCAGTTTAGAAAGTAGATATAGCTAATAATGCCAAAAACCATCCCTAGTGAATAGCTGTGAAAAAGCGAGTACCAGTTACCGCTAAAATACGCAACTATAGGTAGTAATGGACTAAATAGCGCAAGAATGATCCAGAGAAATTTAATTTTCACTTGTATCACTGTCGGTTATATATTCTTCTTCTGCAACTTCTTCATCATCGGTGTTTTCTTCTTTGAGTGATTGGTGAAAGAGATCTTTTAGTCGTTTAACATAGTCTTGGGCAAGCGCAGGTACTTCTGAATTATTTGATGCTGAAGTTACACCATCAATTTCTGGCTCCCAAGACCTTGTTTGTGTCGTATGAAGTAACACATTATCATTGTTAATTGTTTCAATCCACTTGATGATCCAGGGTCTTATTTCAGAATTAACTCCGGAATTGGTAACAAAAATTGCATCATAATCTTCTGCATCACTAACTTTTACACCTCTTCTGGAATGTTGCGCGACTGTGACAGTAATTCCACCATTTTCAAGCAGGCTCTTCATCTCCTCGATGAGATTATTTTTAAATCTGGTATTTTCGTACACCAACAGTATCTGGGTATTTGAGGTTTGGGCTAAAGCGTTCAACGGCAAAAAAAAGAGGGCAGAGAGTAAAAGTACCATTAATTTCAAAAAAATCCTCCTTAATAAGTTTTAAACTCTTTGTACTGCTATACGTTTTTAAAATATATCCTGACATAAAACTGTGAAAAAAACTGAAGCATTTAAAGCATTTTTTTTGGGGGTACAATGAAAATTTGCAGCCTTAAAACAGAGAAGAAAGCAAGTGATGGCCACAAAAAAAAGGAAACTGTAAAAACAGTTTCCTTTTGAAGTACCGACAAAGACAATTATTGCTGATCAAAATCAAAGGTGATCAGATACGAGTCTTTTTCTCGCTTTGTGGTAATTTCGTATCCAGAGTTATAGAAAACAGAAAGCATTTGCTGGTTTTCAGCACTCACTTTTGCTTCAAAACCAGTGAGACCACGTTCTTTGGCGATATCGCTCATGATATTCAGAAGATCAGTACCGATACCTTTAGCCTGCCAGTCATCTCTTACTACAAAGGAGATATTAGCACGTTTTGAATCTTCTTTAAGGTAGTAATGAGCTACTCCTACGATCTGCTCCCCACCAAGATCCTTTACAAATCCTCCAATAGCCATATCTTTTGAGAAGTCTATAGTTGTAAAGTCCTGAATAAACTTTTGTGGAAAAGCTTTAGTGGGTTCGAAAAATCTAAATGCAATAGATTTTTCCGATAGAGCATAAAACATGTCACGAAGCGCTTTTTCATCACTGGGGCGAATAGGTCGTACAAACAGTTTGGTTGCATCAGAGAGAGCCCGCGTTCTTTCGTACTCACGGGGATTGTTGATACTTATTTTGGGAAGCTCTTTTTGATGTGAATAAACGTATTTGTGTTTTTTTGCTTCTTTTAGAATATCATTTCTGAAGTCAGGATGAGCAATTTCGGCCAGTGCAAGAACTCGTTCTCTAATATTTTTCCCATACAGGTCCGCAACACCGTATTCAGTAACAACGTAACGAGTATCGGCTCTTGAAAGAACGACACCTGATCCTTCAGTCAAATTAGCAACAATGCGTGATTTTTTCCCATCTTCAGTTGTTGAAGGTAGAGCTATGATGGTTTTGCCCTCCTTGGCTGAAGCTGCTCCACGACAGAAGTCAACCACACCGCCAATACCATTATAGAACTCAAAACCGTAGGAATCTAAGCATACCTGTCCTGTCATATCGATTTGCAGTGCAGAGTTTATAGCTATCATCTTGCGGTGTTGGCTGATAATTTGTGTATCATTTACATATTCTGATGGACGAAATTCGAAAATAGGGTTTTCGTTAATAAAGTCGAAAAGCTTCCGTGTTCCCATGCAAAAACTTGCAGTAATTTTACCTCTGTTGATGGATTTGCGACTACCATTAATTACACCACTTTCGATTAGTGGTATTATTGGATCGGTAAACATCTCAGTGTGTATACCAAGATCCTTTTTATTTTTAAGATATCTTAAAACAGCTTGTGGTATTACTCCAATTCCAAGCTCAAGTGTAGATCCATCCTCAACCAATGAAGCAATATTTAGTGCAATCGATTCCGTAACCGGGTCAGGATCCGGGGAAGGATACTGAACTATTTCACTGTCACTAACAATAACCGAATCCACAAGATCCAGTGGTATAAAAGAGTCTCCCATAGTTCTGGGCATTTTGTTGTTTACTTCAGCGATGATAGTTAAGCCGTTTTCGACTGCAGATTTAACTATATCAACAGAAACCCCCAGGCTTAGATTGCCGTTTCGATCCGGTGGGCTTGTTTGAATAAGAACTATATCGAGTGGAAGTTTTCCAGATCTGAAAAGGTAAGGAATTTCAGAGATATTTATCGGAATATAGTCTCCTCCACCTTTGTTAACGGCCTGGCGAATGTTTTCAGAGATGTAAAAACTCTGAGTTCTGAATTTTCCGGAAAATTCTTCTTTTATATATGGTGCATCGCCTTCAGTTAGCAGATGGTAAATTTCAGCATCTACTATATCATGCTCCTCATTCACGAGTTCTTTTACAAGTGTTTGAGGTATGGAGCAACCGGTTCCAATAAAGATCCGGTCTCCGTGTTTAATCTTTTTAATCGCTTCTTTAGCGGTAGTCTTTTTCTTTTCGTAAAACTCTTCCCATACCGGCATATATCAAATCTCCTTTGACAGAATGATTCTTGCATCTACAACAGAAGCCCCATCTCCTTCATGTCCAACTTTAAGCGGATTCATATCGATTTCATCGATTTCCGGAAAATCCAGAACCAGCTGGGAGAGACGCTGAAGGTTGTTCACTATTGCATTGATATCATAAGGTTTCTGTCCTCTTGCCCCGGTGAGCAATTTGTAGGATTTTGTGCTTTCAATCATACTAAGGCATTCTTCACGTGTAAGAGGGGCAAGGCCAAATGTAACGTCTTTTAATACTTCGACAAAAATTCCACCGAGTCCAAACATTAAAATAGGTCCAAACTGAGGATCCTTATTCATACCGAGGATTACTTCTCTTCCCCCAAGGACCATTCTTTCAATAAGAACCCCTCTGACTTCTGCATCAGGCTTTTTACGTTTGATCTTAAGCATCATCAGCTCAAATGCGTCTTCAACTTCAGATGCATTTTTGAGACCAACTTTAACCCCGCCTATATCAGACTTATGTAAAATATCCGGGCTTGAAATTTTCATGGCGATAGGGTACCCAAGCTCGTTTGAGAAGCGCACAGCCTCATCAACTGTTGTAGCAAGCATTCCTGGTGGGACATTAAAATTGTAAGCATCAAGAATGTTTTTGGCTTCAACCTCTCCAATCTCGTACTGACCTCTTTCGATGCTTGACTTAATGGTTTTTATGACAGGGATTTTATTAACCGCAAACCGTTCCACCTCACGCAGCGGACGTTTTTTGTAGTTACTGTAGGACACCATCTGTCTCATTGCACGTGCTGCACGCTCAGGAATAGCGTACTGAGGAATTTTGTTTTCTCTTAGAATCTCAATTCCTTTGGAGATTATCTGCGCTCCCATAAAACATGCAAGAACTGGCTTATCATATTTCTTGGAAATATTGACGATGTGTTGTGCTGTATCAGCATCATCAGTCATTTTCTGTGGGGTAAGTATAACGACAAGGCTATCAACAGAGTCGCTTGCCAGAAGAATATCAATAGCTGCGCCGTAGAGTTCACCATTAGCATCACCCAGCACATCAACGGGGTTGTTGGCTGAGGCAGCAGCCGGAAGAAGAGATGTTAACTTACTTTTTGTTTCTTCGTCGAGTTTTGCCATAGTCAGATCAGCCATCTCAAGTGCATCTGACATCATTATACCTGGTCCACCAGCATTGGTGACTACTGCTACTCTATCACCTTTTGGAAGTGGTTGGTAGGCAAATGCAGTAGCGATATCAAAGAGGTGTTCTATGGAATCTGCTCTAACAACACCACTTCTTTCAAATGCGCTTGTATAGGCACTGTCTGCACCTGCAAGGCTTCCGGTGTGTGAAGCAGCAGCTTTTGCTCCGGCAGCAGTGCGCCCTGATTTAAGCACAACAACTGGTTTAGTTTTACTTACCCGCTCTGCTACTTTCATGAACTTCTGCCCTCTTGAGATATCCTCAAGGTAGGCTGCAATAACCTTCGTGTTTTCATCCTTCTGAAGATTTTTCAGAAATTCTACTTCATCGAGTGCAGCTTTATTTCCAAGCGAGGCCAGAACAGAGAACCCGATTTTATCATTGGCAGCAATATCCTGTATTGCAGTAATCAGTGCACCTGACTGGGATATCAAACCAATTGGACCCGGAAGATTAATTGCCTGACCAAAGGAGGCGTTTAACTTATGCCACGGATTTATCAACCCAAGGCAGTTTGGCCCCATCATGGTTATCCCATTTTCCCGAACAAGGCTGGTCATCTCTCGTTGGAGCTGTCTGCCCTCCTCACCGGTCTCGCCGAAACCAGCGGTGATTACAACAACACCTTTTACCCCCTTTTTTACACAGTCCTTGAGCATTGGTAAAACAAGATCTCGCTTTATCACGATGACTGCAAGATCAACCTCTCCAGGAATATCAAGGAGTGATTTGTAGCACTGTTTGCCAAGTATCTGGTCAACCTTGGGGTTAATGGGGTATATTTCGCCCTCAAATCCTCCATTAATCACATTGTCCAGGACATTGTTACCGACTTTTCTTTCGTCGCTTGAAGCACCGATAATTGCAACGGTTTTAGGCCGCAGGAGTTTATCGAAACTCATGGAACATAAATCCTTTCATTCTGTGAACCGATATCTCACTCTCCAAAACAGCACTTCGTGTGACTCACTATTTTGGGGAGAGTAAAAATACATCAAGTCACTGTATATAGAAGTATAACTACTTACTGGGAAAAATTATCAAATTCAAAGATCAATATATTAGTATATTAAAATAAGTGTTTGGGAACACAAAAACCAGCTACATTTATCGATTCCTGATTAATGTTTGAGCTTTTTATTCTCAACAATTTAACTGAACAATCTTTATCGGGCATTTGTCTTTGCTGTTTGGGAATATTCAAGCAGATGTATACTGACCAGTCCAATGATAAAAAAAATCAGGCAGGGAATTTGCATAAACTGTGAAACTACGGGCGAAAATATATAGCAAAGTTAAGAGGGTAAAATGGAAGAGTATATGAATGTTGCAGTTGAAGCTGCTCAGCAAGCAGGTCGTTTTCTGAGCAAACATTTTGATCAATCCATCCAAATTGAGAGAAAAAAAGACCATAGTTTGGTTACAAACATTGACAAAGAATCAGAAAATATCATTGTAAATGCTATACGCAAATCCTTTCCCTCACACTCACTGCTGGCAGAAGAAAGCGGAGAGCAAAGAGGAAACGAATATCTTTGGCTCATTGACCCCCTTGATGGTACTCATAACTTCATTCGTGGAATTCAAATGTATGGGGTATGTATTGGTTTAGTTCATAGGGATGAGTTTGTTGGGGGAGTGATTTATTTGCCCTCAACTGATGAACTCTACTGTGCTGAAAGAGGGAGCGGTGCTTTTAAAAATGGTAAACCTCTAAAAGTTTCAAACTGTTCTGATTTAAAAGAGGCTACTTTGCTCTTTGATTCAGGTATGAGTGAAGGGGGAGAGGAGAAACTTGGATTATTGGGGAGGATGGCACATCGGTTTTTCAATATAAGGATGCTTGGTGCTTCATGCAGAAATATGTCATATCTTGCTGAAGGCAAAGCTGATGTACTGATTGAATTTGATGAAAAACCCTGGGACTTTGCAGCCGGAGCCGCTATACTACTTGAAGCAGGTGGAGTTATTTGTGGGCACAGAGGGGAAACTGTAAATGTTAAAAGTAAAAAATTTGTGGCAAGTAATCCCTTAATTAACCTTGAGTTACGAAAACTAATAACCACAGTATAACTATAGATTTTAAATGCAAAAATCGATACAGGAGTAATTGGTGGAATATTTTTGGGTATGCTTTGTTCCATTTTTCGTAGCAGTAGACCCTATTGGGCTTTTGCCGATATTTTTAGGTATCGTAGAAGGATTGGATAAAAAGAGGGTTAATAAAATAATTGTACAATCGATTCTGACTGCTATGGTCGTGGCTCTTCTTTTTCTTTTTGTAGGGGAGGCTATACTTCGTCTCCTGGGCATAACTGTTTCTGATTTCCTCATAGCAGGAGGCATAATACTTTTTATGATTTCTGTTAATGATCTTTTTACAGAGGATAAATCACTGAGACGTATTGAACCCGAATCTCTGGGTCCTGTTCCCATTGGTGTGCCACTCATTGTCGGGCCTGCTGTCCTTACCACAATAATGCTTCTGACCCGGGAATATGGTTTTGTTCCAACGGCTACTGCCCTTATTGCCCTTATCGTGCTTACCGGAGTGATGCTTTTCTTCTCGGGTTACATAACAAAATTTCTGGGAAGTTCCGGAACAAAAATTACTTCAAAAATCGCCAGTCTTCTTCTCGCTGCTATCGCGGTGATGATGGTTCGCAGAGGTATTTTTTCTGTTTTACTCGACGGGTGAGATTAGTTCATTATTCCAGGGCATAAAATCGTTTTATACTGTCCTTATCAGATCTGATATTTCCAATACTTTCGCATGGAATTAGATTTAGACGCGCAAAAAAACAATCTTAAAATAAACTTACAGCCTTAATCAAGCCCAGCAGGTGTAACAACAGTAACCGGATCAACCTCCTCTTTATTAGTAACTTTAACGCAGACCTTTTTCCTTTTACTTTTTACTTTATCAACGTAAAAGTAACTTCCAACGTAAAGTATCACTATAAAAAGCGTCACATTGATCGGACTATGAAGAAACCTTCTATAGCCAAAAACATTTTCGCAGATCAGAGTAGTCAAACTCATAAGAGGTATATGGAGCAGATAGGGATAAAAGGAAGCTCTGCCAACTTTTCTAAACAGTTTGAAAGAAAGGAATTTTGAAATCACTCCTCTCTGAAGAGCCACAGTATATAATGCAATCATATAAAGAGGAGTCATAAAAAAGTGGTAGGAAAACCATGTCAGGACAGGGTTTCCTTTTGTCTGGAGGCCAAGGTTTAAAAATATAAGTGTAAGGGTGCCCAAAAAGATCAGATCATCTTTTAGTATAAAAGTATTATTACTGCTTTTTTCCTTTCTCAGCAGATATAGTCTTGCAAGAAGCATCCCCAGTACAAATTCAAACAGTCTGATGCCCCCAAATATGTGAAAAAAGAAGTAGTAATTTTGTGGAGTCTCGATAATCCAGTAAAGCATTCCCCAGCCAATAAGTGGAAGTGAGGCTACAAAAATATAAAAATATACTGATTTTTTTGTAGTTAGTGCTGATACCCATTTCAACATAGGTCCAAATAACAAATAACAGAGGAAAAATGCCGAAAGCGCCCAGGATGGTCTGTTAAGTGGCAGGGTACCGAATGGAAACAGTGACCACAGAAAGGTGAGATGCATGAATAGTGAAGACAGTATATTCTGCAAACTGAGTTCCTCTACCCCAACTCTTCTATACACATACAAAGCGGTCATAAAAACTGTGGTAAGCAGATGTAACGGATAAAGCTCTTTGAATCGTTTTTTTAAAAAGGACCAATTATTAAAGGTCGATACCTTGGAGTGGAATTTTGTAGTAAAGATGAAACCACCCAGAAGAAAAAAAGCTGTTGCATGAAATGCCGGACCTTTAATAATTCGAAAAAGCCACCCGGGAGACCCGCCCAGATCATTTAAACCACCACTTATTTCCATATGAAACAGAACAATGTTAATAGATGCTAATAATCTCAGCCCGTCGATAGCGGTGAAGTAAGGTGTTTTGGTTTTTGGATCACCTGTAGCAGTAAAATTCTTTTTGTCATCACTTATCGTTTGCACTTGAAACATCCCTCCATATGATCATCAACCATTCCCACAGCTTGCATGAAAGAGTAACAAATCACCGTTCCAACAAAGCTAAATCCTCGTTGTTTCAGATCTTTACTCATTTTATCTGAAATCGTGCTACGAGTTGGTACTTCTGACCAGTTTCGGGGGGGTATCATGGGACGAATGGTGGTATATCCGGTAAACCCCCAAATATAATTGTCAAAACTACCAAACTTATCTATTACATCTATAAATGCACGTGCATTTTTAACAGCTGATATAATTTTTAGTCTGTTTCTTACAATGTTCTTATTTTCTGCCAGACGACCAATGTCGCTTTCTGTGAAAGAAGCAACCTTGTTATAATCCCAGGATTCAAAAGCATCCCTGAAACTGTTTCTTTTTTTTAGTATAGTGATCCAGGATAAACCTGCCTGGAATCCCTCCAGAATAAGCATTTCAAAAAGCTTAGTGTCATTGTGAACAGGGATTCCCCATTCGTAATCGTGGTATTGGATGTACACCGGATCATTACCGGCCCATGAACATCTTTTTATCTCTTTCAATAAGTGCCTCAGCGATTTGCATATCAGATGGAGTTGTGATTTTAAAATTCAGAGGATCACCCCAGGCAAAACCAATGGTTACCCCTTTTCGCTCCATAAGTGCTGCTTCATCAGTTGGTGGTGGATCCATAAGCGATGGTTCACTGAATGATTCTGATAGCAGAGTGCGCCTGAAAAGCTGAGGAGTTCCAACCCGAACTACCTGTGATCTATCAAGGGTGGTTCCCATTATATCACCTCTGAAAGTACGGATTGTATCCACTTCCGGTGTCGCGGTAATGACTGAATCGTAACACTCTCTCTTTTGGATTACAGAGTCGATAACCT
The DNA here is from genome assembly GCA_029688955.1 of Chitinispirillales bacterium ANBcel5. NCBI lineage: Bacteria > Pseudomonadati > Fibrobacterota > Chitinispirillia > Chitinispirillales > Chitinispirillaceae > Cellulosispirillum > Cellulosispirillum alkaliphilum. Next base: position 19,220 of record JARUKZ010000016.1, read on the forward strand.
CATCGGTGATAAAGGGACGTGCCGCATCATGGATCAAAACCCACTCTGCCTGAGAGACGTGGACACCATTACGCACTGATTTCCAGCGCTCATCACCACCTTCGGTAATTATGGTCGAGTTTTTAAACTGAGGATGATCTTCTAAGAATGCATTGGCTGATTCAAGCATTGAAGAGGAAACAACAAGGATTACTGATGATACAGATGGGTGAGAGGTGTATTTTAAAACAGAATAATACAGAAGAGGTTTTTCCCCCAGTGGAACAAAAGCTTTGGGAAGGGAGTATCCCAGTCGTGACCCCGAACCAGCTGCCACAATTATTGCATCTGTCTTGTCTTGTATCATACCGTATAGTTCTGTGTTGCTTTGGTTAGTAGCTATAAAACTTATTTTTAAAAGAAAAAAGGATGGTAAACATTACTTTAATAAAACGCATCGTTTACCAATCCCAATCAGTTGGTTATTTTGTATTCTTTCGATCAACCATTCCGGCAACTTTCATTGGTAGACCGAAAATTTTGATAAACCCGGTAGCATCCATCTGATCATAGAGTTCAGTGTTACTGAAAGAAGCAAGGTCTTCAATATAAAGGGACTTTTCTGCTTTGGTGCCTGCGCAGACTATATTGCCTTTATACAGTTTTACTTTAACTGTTCCGGTAACATTTTTCTGTGTTACATCAACAAATCCATCCAGTGCTTCTCTGAGGTCGCAGTACCACTGACCGTTATAAACAAGTTCGGCATATCGAATTGCAAGCATGTCTTTAAAGTGTGAGGTATCCCGATCAAGTACAAGGTTCTCAAGCTGCCTGTGAGCGGCATAAAGAATTGTGCCTCCCGGGGTCTCATATATGCCTCTGGATTTAATACCAACCAAACGGTTTTCTACCAGATCAACATGGCCGATTGCGTGGCGGGCACCAGCTTTGTTAAGCTCAGTAAGGAGTGCGACAGGATCTTTTTTCTCGCCGTTGATTGCGACCGGAATACCCTTTTCGAATGCAATTTCGAGGTATTCAGCTTTATCCGGTGCATTTTCCAGGGTGTTTGAAAGAGTATATACATCATCGGGTGGTTCGACCTGAGGATCCTCAAGAACCCCACCTTCGTGGCTTATGTGCCAGATATTGCGGTCTTCAGAGTAGATACGTTTTTTTGACTGGCTAACAGGTATATTGTGTTTTTTAGCATAAGCGATACATTCTTCTCTTGAGTGAAGATCCCATTTGGGGTCTTTCCAGGGGGCAATGATTTTTAGTGATGGATCCAGTGCCATAATCGTAAGCTCAAAACGAACCTGATCATTCCCTTTACCAGTTGCTCCGTGAGCAATTGCCGTTGCTCCCTCTTTTTGTGCGATTTCAACAGCTCGCTTTGAAATCAGCGGTCGTGCGAAACTGGTACCAAGAAGATAGGTCCCTTCATACACCGCACCTGCCTTTAATGTAGGGTAGATAAAGTCGGTGATAAACTCTGAAGTAAGAGTTTCGATATAGAGCTTGGATGCACCGGTTTTAAGTGCTTTTTCTTCAAGACCACCAAGCTCATCCTCCTGTCCCAGATCTGCACACATCGCGATTACTTTACAATTGTAGTTTTCCTTTAACCAGGGAATCATTATAGAAGTATCGAGACCACCAGAGTAGAGTAAAACAACTTTTTCCATAATTATTATTACCTCACTATGTAAAAAATATTATTGATCTAAGAAATTGTTTAGCAGTATAAAAATACATACTAAAAATTACAGTGACGAAAGTACCCGTTCAAATATTCCAACCGCGGAATTAATCTCCTCCTGTGTAACAATCAGAGGTGGTAAAAACCTTACAGTGTTAAGATTTGCGTTTATTAGAAGAAGCCCTTTATCTCTGCACTGTTGTACAATATGCTGAGGGTTATCTTTAAACCGTACTCCAAGAAGAAATCCCTCACCCCGTACACTCTCTATGATATCGTATTTCCGGGCAACATCCACCAGTTTCTCCTTAAGCCAGGCACCATTGATCTTTACTCTGCGAAGAAAAACCGGGTCTGATATAGTGTCAAGAATCTGTGTTCCCAGTGCACAGGCAAGCGGATTTCCTCCAAAAGTGGTACCATGATCACCGGGAGTTATAGCTGATGAAATCTCCTCAGTGCAAAGGGTAGCTCCAAGCGGAAGTCCGCCACCAAGCGGTTTTGCAACTGTCATGATGTCTGGAATAACATTATGCTGTTCGTAATGCCAGAGCGTTCCTGTGCGGCCAATGCCACACTGAATCTCATCGAATATAAGAGCAATAGAGTGTTTGTGGGTATATTCTCTTAATTGTCTGAGAAAAACGGTTGTTGCGCAGTTTATTCCACCTTCACCCTGCAATGGTTCAACAATTACTGCTGCAAACTCTTCAGAATCCAGAATTTTTTTCGCAGATTCAAAATCATTAAAGGGACAGTAATGAAACCCCTGAGGCATTGGTTCAAATCCCATATGAAATTTACTCTGGGAAGTAGCACCGAGTGCACCGTAGGTTCTTCCATGGAATCCTTCAGAAAAAGAGAGCACATGGAACTTCTGTGGTGAAATTTTCTTTGCCCACTTACGTGCAAACTTTATGGCTGCTTCATTGGCTTCTGTACCACTGTTACACAAAAATACCTTGTCTGCAAAACTGTGTTTAATCAGTTTTTCTGCAAAAACAATTTGTGCTTCGGTGAAGTAAAGGTTTGAAGCATGCACAAGTTCTGAAGCCTGATGCAGGAGCGCTTCATGCAGAAGTGGGTGACAGTGACCCAGCGCATTTACCGCAATCCCTGAACCGAAATCAAGGTACTCATTATTCTCAGAATCGTATATCTTTACCCCGGAGCCTTTGACCATTGGGGCCCCGCTTCGGTTGTATGTCGGCACGAAAAGCCGGTTGTAATCGGCTGTACTCATCTTTTTCTCCCTAAGGCAAATACTAGTTGTTAAACTAATCGCTTATTACTGTTCCTGTTGATTCGACTCTGTTTATCTGATTTCTCAGTGTTTGACTATCTTTCCATCCACAAATATGAATGCGCTTAACTCCCTTGTGAACTGATTCGGCTGCAGAACGTAACTTTGGAATCATTCCACCAGTGATATGGCCCTGTGCAATTAAGTCTTCAATCTCAGAGGTGCGTATTTCCCTGAGCACTTCACCATTGACCATTACTCCCGCTACATCTGAAACGAAAACAAGGTCATCGGCCTTTATGGATGTAGCAAGTTCACTCGCCGCAAGATCTGCATTAACGTTGAATATTGAGCCATCTTCCCCACGTGATACTGGAGAAATCACTGGTACCAGTTTGGCTCCTTTGCAGAAATCTATTAAGGAGGTATTTACTTTATCGATCTTTCCCACAAATCCTATATCTTTTCCGTTTACAAGCATTTTTGAAGCAGTAAACAGGGATGAATCTACACCGCTGAAACCACAGGCGTTAACACTCTCTTTAAGCAGAGCATTAACGATTCTTTTGTTTACATCACCACTAAGCACCATTTGAACAATCTTAACCATCTGAGCATCAGTGACACGCATTCCCTCAATAAAAGTGAACTCTCTGTTAAGAAGCGAAAGGTGTGCTGCGATATCTTTGCCCCCTCCATGTACGATTATGGGGAAAATATCATCACCAAGCTGTGCAATGCTCTGACCCAGCTCTCTTAAAAGCCCCTCTGCATCAACTGTAGAACCACCGATTTTTATTACCATTATGCTCATAGTTTATTTCCTTATCTTAAAAGCCCTTCAGTTTCGGCAAATCCAAACATGATATTCATATTCTGAAGAGCCTGTCCACTGGCACCTTTTATTAGGTTATCAAGTGCAGAAACTGCTATAACCGGCTGCCCGTTTTCACCACCACTAAAAGCGATGTCGCAATAGTTGGTATGAGCAATGCCTGAAACTTTGGGTAGGTCTGATGAATCCCTGAGACGTACAAATGGCTCATCCTTATAAGCAGTTTGGACAATCTCGCTGCACTGAGCTGCACTCATTGAGGTCTTTATATAAATAGTAGAAAGAATGCCTCGGTTTATTGGTACAAGATGGGGTGAAAAGGTTATCTCTACCGACTTGTTAGCAGCAAAAGAAAGTTCCTGTTCGATTTCAGGTGTATGGCGATGGCTGTGACCAATCGAATAAGCACTAAAATTTTCATTGGCCTCAACAAAGTGGGTGGTGAGCTTTAGTGCTCTTCCTGCACCACTAACGCCTGATTTGGAATCTGCAATAATCCATTCAATCTTCTCTGCACCTTCACTAAACAATGGAAGTAGCGGCAATATCACACTGGTTACATAACAGCCTGGGTTTGCAATGATTGATGCATCCTTTATTTCATTACGGTACTTCTCGGGCAATCCGTACATCGCTTTTTTCATGAATTCCGGGGCAGGATGATCAATCTTATACCAGTTTTTGTACACATTCAGATCTTTAATACGAAAATCTGCACTAAGGTCAATAACTCTGATGCCTTTATTAAGAAAAGGCACAAGAAGTCCTGCTGAAACAGCGTGAGGGAGGCAGGAAAAGATACATTCCGGTTCACGTTGCTGCGCCTCCTGCGGGCTTATAAGTGTATCATCGAAAATTCCCTTAAGGGCAGGAAATATCTTTGTAAGTCGTTCTGATGCATGGCTTTGGGATGAGATAAATGAGATATCAACACCCGGATGCCATGCAAGCATCCGTATCAGTTCCACTCCGGTATATGAGGTAGCTCCCAGAATTCCAACACTTATTTTTTTCATGGTACCTTTTCCGGTTATTATGAAAAAGCCGATTAAACTATATTATAGCCTTATAAAATAATAAATCCCAGCACCCTTAAATGGAATTACTTGGACGTTCTGAGGATTAATGACTGGTTGAAGGTGGTGATCAATGTGGGTGGTTATGAGATGAGAGATCTTACTATTCCAAATCAGAGCGTTCTTTTGGATTATTGTGGATGCAAAAAGCACTGGCATAAGAGCGGAATAACCACAGGGTGCAATGTGGAAAGATTGGTAAAAGTTGCAAGTGACAGAAGACAGCCCGATTGATGGTAATTCTTAATGCTTACCTTCTTTGCCTCATCTCTTGGATGCTAAGTTTTAGTGAGCATCATTAGCTATTTATTCCCTGTACTATGGTCAGTAACAAATGTCCTCCTTAGCCTATTTCACTATCACCACATTGCTCCCTGATCTTCCAAACGTTTCGGGTGCATACATCTCCTCTGCTTTAGCCGGTGGAACGATAAACTCTCCCGGAGTGGTTGCACGGGCATAGTAGGTGTATTCATAAACTCCCCCGTAGAGAAGGGAAGCAAATGCTTCCACGCGTTCGTCGCGCATGTTTTGATGCTCATACCAGGGCCTTGACCACCACCAGAATCGTTGACGTGTTGATTCCTCGGGCAGATCTGCGGTTACAGCCAGTGATGGGTTTAATGGTTCCAGGCCTGCAGGCAGGGGATCGATGAGTGCTACATGGTATCTGCGGCCCGGTGCAACCATCGTTACGGTTACTTTAACTCTGGTCCCAGCTTTAATTTCCCATGTACCATCACTACGGAGCGTTACATCCTCCTTGTTATCCATACCTTCATATTGTCTCTCTACATGAAAACCATGATCTGCGGGGTCGAGTCTTAAGCTCTTTGGTGCATAGTTCATTCCTACGCGGTAATACATCCTCCCAGCACCCTCTTTAAGCAGAGTAAGATTCTCTGAAGTATCCTGATCAGCCAAAAAGTGCATCGGTATAGTAATCTGATGGGTTTCTGCAGTGCGCCCTCTGAACGCATGATCACCTGCGTACTGAGACCCAAGCCAGGCACGTGCTACAAAATCAGGAGTTTGTGATTCGTAAGCAGCAAAATAGGAGTCAAGTGCAAGAAGTACAAAACCATTTTCCTGAGTATTGCCCCAGCGTCCGGCTTTTCGGTGTGCAAGTAAACCCCTGACTAATTTAACAATCAGATCAGATTGAGGACGGGCTTTAATTAAAGCCTCAAGAACTATTGCGTCGCTGCGGCGTGAGGAGTGAAATATAAGGTGATCCTGTTCGGAAAAGCGGGTTGTAAATTGTGCGGTACTTGCGGTTTCATGCACCCGGTTTTCAAGGTGTTGAATAATGGCGTTTACCTCAGATGATTGTGGTGAACCGGAGAGCGTGTACAGCAACCAGCCCAGTGCACCAATGCTCCACTCTTCAACGGGTGCCTCTTTCAGGAGGTTGCGTGCCCTCTTTTCATTATGATCACCATCAAGTGAACGAACATACAGAGAATATGCAATAACCGTTCTGCGGGTCTGTGGTGAATAATAGGAGGGAATATGACGTTCGATATTTGTAAGATAGGAATCAGCGAGTCGTTTCACCTGAGAAGGAATTTCATAACCTTTTTCAAGTGCCCGGTTAAGTGCATGAATTACGTGTAGTGAAGTAAAGGGGTGGCTTCTTTGATTAAGCCTCCAGAAACCAAAGCCACCATCTCTGTTCTGGCGGCTTGCCAGTGTTTCGATATCGGTTTTCAATTGTTTCTGTATCTCATCAGGAGATGGTATATCGGGTATGTTAAATGCCTCAAGAACATCCTGAAGGGCAACTATGGAGATTATACGTGAAGCAATCTGTTCGGAACCGGCGAATTTATAGGTATACAGATAGATAAACGCATCTGTTAGGGCCTGAAGCGCAGTTGAAGAGGTAGATACTGTAACTCCTCCAAACTGAGGCCAAATTTCCGCAGGATGTTTAACCGAGTAAGATACCGCTCCGCTATCGATTGTACCATAGGTCGCAAATGCTTCAGATTTGGCAGGTGTCCATACCGGCAATTCAAACGCTGATGCGTCCGAAAAGCCATCCTCTGTACTGGCCATAACCTGAAAACGTGCAGTGCCGGCAGCCACCGTTGATGCAGGGAAACGCACCTCTACACGGTCGTTTGAAGGAATCTGCACCTTATAGCCCTGGTTGTGTAAAGCAGCATTTTGTGCTCTGGTAACAACATCCACTGTAAGGTCATCATCGGTTTGGTTTTGCAGTACAACCGGGAGCTCAAAGTTATCACCAAAATTGAGAAACCGTGGAGCACTTGGACGAACCATCAGGGGAAGGCGCGCGGTCATATTGCTCTCTGCGACTCCGAATCTCCCCGAACCTTCAGAGGCAATAACCATAATACGATAACGGGTAAGATTATCAGGGAGTTTGACACTTGCATTGAGTGTACCGGAACTGTCGGTCTTGCCCGCAGGGGTAAACGCCGCGAGAGGATTAAAATCTGTGCGCATGGTAACAGGCGAAGAAGACTCCTCAGATGCGGGTTCCATTTCAGAGAGTTCCATAGCCATCATGCGTGGTGCACTGTCTAAAGATCGTGAGACTGCACCAAGAACACTGTTTTGGGAACTACGTGATCCTCCCTGTGGCTCTATGGCATCAAGCTCTGAATCATCCGTAAGAATAATATAGGGGCGGTTATGTGATTTTCTTACCATTGGTGGGCGGGTTCTGTAGAATACTTCAATGGGGTCTCGCATCTGATAGTTTGAGAGTGCAAGTATTGCTTCGTCGACAACCAGTACAGTAACTTCAGCATCTCTAACCGCGTCTCCACCGGCATCTTTAACCGTAACAGCCACATTGGTACTCTCTCCGGGGCTAAGACTTTCCTTCTCTGCTTCAGCTACCACGTTAAGCGTTCGCTGTGAAGGAGGAACCGGGAGATTTATGCTTCCATTTGCAAGTGCCGGCTGTTTGGGCACCGGTTCATTTACCTTACCAGTCCTATTTTCCCGAGGCGCAACACCCGAAATATGTACCTCAACATGAATATTAGGAGTATACCTCTCTTTGATGGGAATACTGATTACTTTTGATGTTTTATCGAGGGTGAATCTGCGCTGCTCTTCAAAACCGTGACGCTTTAACAAGACAACTCCTTCTGAAGGTGCAAAGGGTGTCTGAATAGTAAGTTTGGCGGTGTCACCTGCCGCGTAGGAGTCTTTATCAGGAAAGATCATTATATCCTGTGTCTCAACTCTTTTGGCTGGTCTGATCTGGGGATCTCTTACCCAGCGCCTGATCGCGGTATAGTTGTGTCTGTCATTGTTATCCGTTACTACTGCAGTTAGTTTCCAGGTTCCGCCATCTGATGGAGTAAATGTCCACTGTGATGCATCATCGGTTGAAATATCGCTGTGATCTACAGATTCTACAACCTCTTCTGTTCTCGTTCCACCACGAAAAACGGTGCGGATACGCTCAGCGCGAAAGTGTACCTCTACATTTTCTATGGCGTTACCGTCTACATCGGTTACGATCCAATCAACGGTTACTTCATCACCGGGAGCATATGAGTACTGATCTGTTTTCAGGCCCACATAGTAGCTTGCGGGGTGGATTAGAGTGCTTGTGGATGATGTCCACTGTTGACGATTCACATCGGTTACCGACCCTTCTACGGTTAGTGTAACGGGACGGGGTGGTTTTTTATCTCTAACGGTAATGTCAATGTTGTGTTCGCCAGAAAAATCTGTTACACCTTCGAAACGTTCTCTGGTCCCTGAACCGGATCGGGAAGGTAAAACATACCAACCCCAAAACCAGGGCAATTGCTCACCAAAAGAGTATTCATGACGATTAGGGGGGGTATAGTATGCATCGTCTGTTCTAACTGTCCAGTTAACGGGTGCACCGGAAAGTCCTCCGCCTGCATAGTAGGAACCTTTGACCGTCGCAGAAAGTGCTTTGTTCAGAAAATGAGGTCCTGGGTCTGTGGACGTTTGTACTTCAAATTCAGGTGCCCTGAATTCCTGAATCTCAAAAGTATGGCTATAGGCATGGTTGGCAGTTCTTAAATCGATACGGGCTGTGCCCAAATTGGGCGTGGAAGGGATATCGAAAGAAAAGTCAAATCCACCCATGGATGAAAGCCGCGCAGTGTCGCGCGCAATCTCATTTCTTCTTGAATCGAAAACCACATAGAGGAGCGGCTCTTCTGTATTTGGTAACTCAATATCAGCACCAACATCCTGAGATAGTGTCCTTAGCCGACCCTTTATATGCACCTCTTCACCGGGACGATACATACCTCTGTCATCAAAAACGTGAAACAGTGCCTGTCCAGAACGAACGTTACGAACAAGGTGCATAGGTAAAAATGCGCTGTCTGCTTCATTTACGGCAATGAGTTTTGGGCTGGATTGTTCACTGAGTTTTATTCCTGAGATCCCATCCTCGCCCGTTACTTCCTCTTTTGAACCTGCGATCACTTTAACATTTGCCAAAGGTGCACCAGCATCAAGTGATGTGGCCATTACCAGAAGGCTGGTTGGGTCGGTCCACGCATCAAGACCGATATTGGTTACCTGTAACCAGGAAATGGCATGAGGATTCCGGGCAAAAAATGACTTTCGTGATCCTTTCATCGGTTCAGTAGGGCTAACCCATACGATCAGGTGACCTTTGGTACCGGAAAGATAGCTGCTTAAATCAATCTCTGTTTCTATTATACTGTTAAGATCTCCTTTGATCGCCACGGTATCAGTGGTAACCATGGTTCCGGGTACGCTGTTTAACCAGGTATCATCAGATCGGTAATGGGGGATTCTGTTATAGGTAGAATAGTCCGAAGGGCTTACATGCCATACTTTGTAGGCAAGGTTTTTATAGTTAACAGTACTTACGCGAAATGATGGTTTCGATGAAGGGTCCACTACAGACATTCTGGAATTATTGGAAAAGAATCTCGGATGATCATTGCCTACTTTAATATCAAAACTGATCGCTTTGTTTAAGCTTTGACCAAATACATCTTTAATCTCGGGTGAAAACCGAACGGTATACTCTGTTGCAGGTGTTTTGCGGCCACTGATCCATATTCTGTTGCCACTACGATCGATAGTGAGCCCCTCGGTGGCAGGGGATATTTCAACCATCGATGTACAAAAGGAATCATACTCAATCTTGTTGTTCGCAACGAAAAACCAGTTTTGATCCGGATAGCAAACATCGCTGTTGCGATTGCATCTTTGATGAGAAATTGTGAGAGGGTCGTAGGTGCGAAATGAAAAAATTTGCTTTTCGGGGCTTTTGTTTGGCCCTTCAAGGGACTTAACACCCTTATCTATTGTAACTGTAATGTTATGGGCTGCAGGGAGTTCAGTGTTTGTGAATAGTAGAACCCAGTGATCATCTGCGGTTTGTTGTGCCAATTTTTTTATGTGTTCATGTTCTTCGGTAAGATCATTTAGAGTACCCCTGCGAAAAGGTAACTTTTTATCACCTGTGTTTACAGTTGTTAAACGGACGATTTGATCGGGATCAATCTTTTGATTGAAAGTCATAAAAATCGGAGTGTTGGTTGGGGTTCTGTTGCCGGATGGATAGTTACTTTTTAACTCAGGTGGTGGGGTAGAGAAGCTGAACGTTGTTTGCCCACCTATTGTTTTCCCCTCGATTGATTGGGCATTGTCGTGCACAACCAGAGTATAATCGGTCGCATTATTCAGTTTAACTCTCTCAGGTTCAAATATTAGGGTTCGGGTTCCCATCCAGCGCCATGAGCCCTGTGGTTGGGGGGTGAGAGTAACCGGGACATTTTCTGCGGCATCATCTTGTGATGTAACCTCCACCATGGGTCTGTTAAAAGTAATGCTTACATGGGGAGCTAAAGGAACATCACCCTCCGGAGCAACACGTAAAACTGAGAGTTGCACCGTGTCGTGGAGCTGATTAGATGTGGGAGGAGCAAGGTCTTCAGTGGAGGGAAACTCACTTTCTACTGTAGTACCGCTACGGGGTGCAGGTTGGGTACTCTCACGAAGGGAGAAAGCGGTTGTATCTAACTCTTCATCAATTTGCTCGAGTCGGTTCAGGTGATGACTAATCACCGATTCACCAAGTTTTTGTGTGGGTGCCAGTGGCGGGGACACATGTTTTTCATGCCCCTTACCCTCGCTGATCTCAATTATTGCGTCCTGAGTCTCATTTAGGATGGGACTGTTTTGAAATTTAAACTGGTGGCTTGAACTGCAAAAAACCAGAACTGTTACAGAAAGGATGAAATACCGGTACTTTGATAGTCGCTGCATTTGATTTTTTCCGCTGTTTGTCGGTGTGAGTGTGGAATTTTCCCTATTATACTATTAAATCTACATTAAGGGGTTGGTTTATTTAAAGTTCGGGGGCACTTAGATTCATAAATTTATTGAATTCATTGTTGCCTGTGCAAATGGTTATAAACTAAATCTGTAAAGTTTTTAAAACGCGCGTTAGTTTTTGTTCCGTAGAGAGTGTTTTTATAATTCAGTGTCGCCCGGCTTCCCTACGAAGTAGCTTCTGCTACGGAGGCTGCTCGACAAATAGTCAAGGTGGTTCTTAGAATTTTTTTTATGATTCAGTGTCGCCCGAGGCGAAGGTGGCCACCCCCCAGAGAAGTCTGGTGGCAAGTGATAGGTTCCTCACGGGGGCGCCAAGATAGTTGCTTGCCACGTGTAAGTGTGAATGGTTTGTTTTACCGGAGAGATGTTACCTTGTTTATCATGCACTGGCTATAGAGGCTGAAAAATTGGGCCACATTACTATAGTCTCAAGAGTAGGGTGGGGTTGAGCAAGAGGGAATGCGTTTTTATGGTCCCGTAGGGACTGCATATTTATAGCTCAAACATACAGAGATAGATAGCCTTGTCTCGTAGGGACAAAATATTTCTTTTGACACCAAAGCTGGAATGTTGGAATGTTGGAATGTGGGAATGTATGTGGTATGTGTGATGTGGTATGTGGTATGTGGTATGTGTGATGTGTGATGTGTGATGTGTGATGTGTGATGTGTGATGTGTGATGTGTGATGTGGTATGTGTGATGTGGTATGTGTGATGTGTGATGTGGTATGTGTGATGTGTGATGTGTGATGTGTGATGTGTGATGTGGTATGTGTGATGTGGTATGTGTGATGTGGTATGTGGTATGTGTGATGTGTGATGTGTGATGTGTGATGTGGTATGTGTGATGTGTGATGTGTGATGTGTGATGTGGTATGTGTGATGTGTGATGTGGTATGTGTGATGTGTGATGTGTGATGTGGTATGTGTGATGTGTGATGTGGTATGTGTGATGTGTGATGTGTGATGTGTGATGTGTGATGTGTGATGTGTGATGTGTGATGTGTGATGTGTGATGTGTGATGTGTGATGTGTGTGGTGGTATGTGTGTGGTGGTATGTGTGTGGTAGGGACACCCCTTGTGGGTGTCCTCCTTCTACGGAAACCCACAAGGGGTGTCCCTACCATCATCCGGGGCAAATAACCACCCGTATGAAAACATTTGATTTCCCCAAAAAAAACATTGGGGGATATCGTTGGCCATGTTTCGTTAGGAATCGTGGTGATATTTATGTATTTCATACCTACAATAATAAAACATTTTGAATGCAAATATGCAGCAATATACTGTGGATATGCAATCAATAAAAAGAGATGATATAAGTGCCATTGGTGTTTTTGAGGAGATTATAGATGAATAACAGTAAACCATGCGAACTACTATTTCCATTCTCGATTGAGGTTGATTCGATGGAAAAACTGCTTTTGGTAAATTTTGAGAAAGACCCTGATTCGATTTATGTGGCATTTGAGCCACAGGTGTTTAACGATGCCACAAAAGGCTGTGGTCATATAGTCATCGGGTGGAGAACAGATAAAAAGGTTGATGTTTACCATCAGAAAACGCTCAATATTGATCCCTCAAACTACAACATTGCCGGTGCCGGATTAAACGAAATGATTCCGGTGGATATGGAAAAAGCATCTTATGAGGTGAATGATTTTGGTGTACAAGCCCATATAAATTCAAGGACAGAGAAGGAAGAATTGTTGAAATAGCAATCAATGAAAGTAACCCCAAAAAAAGAAAACCTTTTGGACTCTTAGCCCCTATGGGTGATGCGGCTATCAATCCAACATCGCTGCCTTTGGTTATTCTTTATGATTTCTATTTTGTTCGAAAAAAGCAAACTGAAGTTATAATTTCAATAAACGGCAGGTCTCATCAATTGGATGAGCTCCCAATACCTATAGATTGGCAAAAAATGACCTTTGCGCGGTACAGCCCTAAGCCATTGATTGCAACTTTAAACCCTGAGTATAATGGGCTGTTGAAACCATTAGAGATAGAAATGGGACAGAAAATATATGAAAAAGGCAATTGTAGCTACCAAATAGAATGGACCGACCAAATAGCATCCATAAAATCGATGTGCCTAAAAAGTGACAACCATATACTTACCATGAGTTTTACACCTTCTTTTCCATGTTTGAATACAACCATGGTAAACACCCGATATAAAGGATTTTTCGAAGTCTGCGGACATGAGTCGGCAGGGAATATTTCTGGAGAATACACTGTCCATTCAGATAAGAAAAATATTCACATAAGAGCGGTACCATCGAAAGGGTGGAAGCCCAAAGTAACCAAATTTTCCACATGGTTTTTATTCAATGTTGTGAACGTTTTTAAGAAATGGCCTACTACCTATCGATGGGATGGGCAATTGCAAAAGAACGCTGAAGGGTCATGGTATATGCAGTCAAAGTGGATTCGTACAGGACAGATATTGAAAAACTAAAATCCACTTTCTGTAAAATTTCCGTGTCATAAAGTTTGCAACTACTCAATAGTAATTGCAACACTGTGTACCTCTGATCAGGGGAAAATAATGGATAAATGTATATCGGTAATTATCCCCACCTACAACGAAAGAAACTATATCAATAAATGTATACACAGTGTTTTGTCACAAAAGAGTGCAGATACAGAGTGGGAGATTATTGTTAGCGATGGTGGAAGCACAGATGCAACGTTAGATGTGCTCTGTTCATGCGTACATAAACTTTGCGCAGCGCGGGGCAGAGCCCGACAGCTTAATGCCGGTGCGGTTGAAGCAAAGGGAGAGATCCTTTTCTTCCTTCATGCCCACAACTTACTACCACAGGGAGCCTTTGATGCAATCAGCAGCACCATCTATGGTGAAGGGTATGATGGTGGTGGTTTTTCGAATCGTTTTTCACAGGAAAACAAACGGATAAAACGTGCCGGACGAATTATCAATATGGAATTAAAGGATATCGATCGGGATCATAAGAACATTTCCTTTTGCGGTGATAACGGAATATTTGTCAAAAGAGGTGTGTTTAATACCCTTGAAGGGTTTCGTGATATGCCGATTATGGAAGATGTTGACTTTTCACTACGGTTAGGCAGAAGTTTTCGGTGCAAAAGAATCACAGAACCGTTAATTATCACTTCCTCCAGAAGGTTACTTCAGCACGGCATATGGCGAACACAGTTAGAGTGGTTTTTGCTCATGAAGCTTTACCGTTTTGGCGTGTCGCCACATCTACTGCAAAAAATCTACCGACGGTATCAACTACAGAAGTGATTGGGTGCTTAGCAAAACTAAAACAGATATTTAAACAACCAGTACAGCAGGCTTTAACAGATAACTGTTAGTAATCAGGGCCTGCTGTAACTGGCTTGCACATAGGGATAGACAGCATAGATCCGGCAATCATAAAGAAAAAGGAAGTACTGTAAATCAATTGTTTGCAAAACGTTTACCACAACTTTAAAACTATGTAACACTCATTTTTGCTGCAAGATACCAACCCACTACCGCTCCATACAAGAAGGTGTGAGCAACAAAGCCCTGCCAAAACTGACTTGCCTCCTGAGGGAACCACATCCATCCCAATGCAGGAGCGATGAGATAGAAATTTATCACCCACATCAGTAGTCCAAGTGCGCTTGCAGTGAGAATCACCGCAGATTTGGTTGAATGAAAAGGCCTAACCGCAGCAATAATCAAGGCGAATATGGCGCCCGCTATAATAGAATACACCATATGGACGACTACACCGGCAAATGCCGCTACCGGCAGTGAAAAATCCGGGGAAAGGGCCTCTTGTCCCAGAACTGTGCCTGCGATCATTCGTAAAGGAGAAAAAAAACTGCCCCATTAGTATAAGGGCCACTATCATTTCAAATAAAGCGAACGTTATACCTCCTATAAGCCCTGCAACCAGGCCACTTTTAGCCCAGGAACGATAATCAACACCATATGCTTCTTTTCCCCTGACACCGGCGTTTTGAGCCATTTCCATAGTTAACCACCTGTTAGATTTCACTTGAAGACAATTTTTCCTATCCCCCTGATTCAAAGTTGGGATAGAGCGACATTCCGCCATCAAAATAGAGAGTTGCTCCGTTTATGTAATCTGAGCTGTCTGATGCCAGCCAAAGCGCACATTTGGCCACATCATCCGGCTCACCAATCCGTTTGTAGGGGATTAGTTTTAACAGCTTTTGGGCACCCTCTTCCGTTGACCAGGTTTGAGCATTTATTGACGTTTTTATCGCACCGGGTGCAATGATATTAGTTCTGATTTTGTACCTTGCCACCTCCTGGGCAATGCTTTTAAAGAGCATGGATATTGCGCCCTTTGATGCGGCATAATTAACATGTCCGGCCCAGGGTATTAAATCGTGAACAGAGCTGATACTTATGAGTTTTCCAGCCGAACATGATATTCCCTCTCTGATCCCCTGAGTTTTAAACAGACGCACTGCTTCACGGGCACAAAGAAAGTGTCCTTTAAGGTTGACTCCGATCACGGTATCAAATTGCTCAACTGTCATCTCCTCAAATGCGTTGTCCCTTTGAATCCCTGCATTGCACACCACTATATCAACAGCACCAAATCGCTGGGCAGCAGCATTAAACATTGCCAAAACATCCTCTTCCTTTGAAACATCCGCGCGGTAAATAAATGCCCTTGAACCACTTTAACCCATTAACTCTGCAACCTCTGAAGCGCCTTGTTCATTGCGTGAATAATTTATACATACATCTGCGCCTGCTTTGCCAAACAGTATGGCTATTGCTCTGCCTATACCGGAACTCGCTCCGGTAACAACGGCTTTTTGACCTTTTAAAATTAGGAAGTGATGGGCTATCCCCTAAGGTGTTTTCTTTATTAAGATTGTTATCCATTGAAATGATCTCTCCTGAATAAAAACCGTATCTCTTCACTACCTGTATTAACACTTAGTTAACGCAATGGATATGCCGGTATGTTTATTGCAGAAAATTCTTTATTATAACGATTTAAAATCCCACAAGAATAAGTACGGTACTCCAAAAACCATAGGATGTCACTATGCACTTTAAAAACAAACGGGTCCTGATTACCGGCGGAACCTCGGGAATAGGAAAAGCGTTTGCCCGGGTACTATCGCAAAAAGGTGCAGCAGTGGCGGTCTGTGCCAGGCGCCAAGAGGCGCTTAAAAAGCTTCAATCAGTTATCCCCGGGATAGTAACTATCTCTGTCGATTTATCGAAGAAAAAAGAGATTGCATGCCTTAAAAAGATTCTCCAAAAAGAGATGGGCGGAATCGACATACTGATCAATAATGCCGGGAAAATGGCTCAGTTTGATGTTTCTGATGGATTTCCCAACAGGTATGAAAACGAAATCGCACTTAATCTAAACGCGCCTGTAGAACTTTGCAGACTCTTTTTACCTCAACTGCTAAAGCGCGATCGGACGGCGATTATAAATGTGACCTCCGGTTATGCCCTGTGGCCAAATAAAACTTCACCACTGTATTGTGCTACCAAATCAGCGCTTCACTTTTTCACCAAATCGATACGATGGCAGCTTGAAAACAGCACTGTAAAAGTAATTGAAGTATTGCCACCGCTGGTTAAAACTCCTTCTGCTGCAAAAAAAGGGGGAATGGATCCACTTGTGTTTGCCAAAAAGGTGATTTCGCAAATAGAAGATGGCAAAACAGAGATAAAGATTGCAGAAGTTAAAGCACTTTCGATCTTTATGCGCCTAACCCCTTTTGTAATAGATCGTGTGTTAAGGAAGATGTAAATCATTTTTCGGTACCAAAATTAATGTAAGCGGATAGTACAAACATGAACACTCATCTTTTTAAGATTCCCGATGCATCGGTTTTGCCCCTAAAGCTTGTGGCCTGGCGCGGGCAATCGATGCTTGTTGCTCAGGCCGATGGTGAGATCAGGGGTGGTGGGATATGCGGGTACTATTTCAGAGGTTCACGCTATCTGTCTAATTTAACATTCGCTATAAACGATCATAAACTTAGATTCTGTTCTTGTGCAAAAACTGGTTTCAACAGTATGGAATTTTTCTATATTTATCCGCCGGTCGAAAAGGCAGACACTGGTGGCAGCGGGTCGGGCATGATAGAGAAGACTGAAGGTATATCTCATCGGGGACTTGATATACGACTCCTTTACTATGTTAAACCATCGGGGCTCTCGGTGGAGTTTAAGATTACCAATCGCTGGGATACGCAGGTTAATTTCTCTTTTCATACCATGATCAACGCGGACTTTTTACCTATGGATCAGGCTTACAGTAATGGATCAAAAGATGCCCAAACGGCATCCTATTCCAGGTCAGAAAGGGGAGTACGCTTTACTCATAACGATCCGGATTTTCCTTTGCGTATGGATTTTTTACTACCCGAATGCTCATCGTGGATTATAGATAAACACAAATTAAGCAGAAGTGTTTTTCTACTTCAGGGAGAAACGGTTACCATCAGGATGAATGTCCAATCGTTTGATCCAGCGTTCTTTTTAAGTCCTGTGCAGTGGAAACAACGGGAAGCACGGATGGTAAGCTGGGGTGAATCTCTTACCAGGTTAAGTTCAGATCCTTACTCCCGGTATCCGGTGATAGTAAACGGATTAATAGATTATCTATGTAGTGCTGCGTTGCTTGAAGGAGAGAGTGATCAGTGGCTTACACCTGCTGCAGGCTATCCCTACTATCCCTTTCTTTTTGGCAGAGATGCTCTTACGAGCAGTTGGATGATGGCGATGTTTGATGAGGGGCAGAGTATTAGTAATACACTTAGCAGGCTTGGGCAGTTTCAGGGTAAAAAGGTGGACCATTTCAGGGATGAACATCCCGGAAGAATTATTCAGCAGGCGCGAAATGACCTGCCATCCAGAAAGGGAGATAATCCGTTCGATCGTTACTATGGCGATTACGCGTCACCGTTTATGTTTATCATCGCTCTGGCTCATCTGTACGCCTGGAATGGAAATCTTTTCTATGTTAAAAAGCACTGGGACAGATGCAGAAAAATTTTGGACTGGGCAGAAATGTATGCTGACATGGATGGAGACGGGTTTGCTGAATACTTAACCTCCTCACCGTTGGGGCCAAGGCATCAGGGCTGGAAAGACAGCCAGAATGCTGTTGTGGATGAATCGGGCCACCTGGTAGATCCTCCTGTTGCTACCTGTGAAGTTCAGGGGTACTATTATGTTGCACTACAGGCTGCATCACTGTTTGCAATGCTTAACAAATCATTTAGAGATTCTCTTGATTACGCACGGAGAGCCAGAAGGCTTAAACGTCAGTTTAACAAAGCCTTTTGGGTACCAGATGGTGGTTACATAGCCTTTGGGCTCGATTCAAAAAAGAGACAGATTCGATCCATGACCTCCAACATGGGACACTGTCTTGCTTCGGGTATAATAGATTCCTGCTATATAAAAAAAGTCGTTTCTGCACTGTTTTCATCAGATATGTATAGCGGTTGGGGTATAAGGACTCTTTCAGCTTCTAATCCTTCCTACAATCCGCTTAGTTATCATCTGGGAAGTGTATGGCCGGTTGAAAATGCCACCATCGCCTTAGGGCTTCGCCGGTATGGCTTTGATGAGGAAGCTTTAGAGTTGGTGGGAGCAAACTATGAGTTGGCAAAAATGTGGCGTGAAGGGCATATACCTGAATGTATCGGTGGTTACGATCGTCAAAGCGTCTCGCATCCGGGGGCTTTTCCCCGTGCTAATCAACTTCAGACATGGAACGCTGCTGCCTTTGGGCTCTTTACTCATGTTTTGCTCGGGTTACAACCACTTGCACCTCTTAAAACGCTCTTTATAGATCCTATACTGCCTCCATGGCTTCCAACCCTTACGGTAGAAAACCTTCATATCGCAGGTGCTACCATCAGTTTAAAATGTACACGCAAAAAGACAGGTAGGACCTTCACCAAAATTTTAAAAAAAACGGGAGAGATTCGGGTACTGTTTCAATCTCCTGTTAATTCGTTAAACACAACCCTTGCAAAACGGACGCTATCGCTTATTCATGGCAGATTTTCCGGTCATTCATAAACTTTTATGACGGGATGTAGTTGGTTAAAAAAAAACCTGTATATAAACCATCATCACTGGAGTCAGCTTTTATGGGAATAGATGATATTTTAAAGAAATCGCATAATGGTGATACGATAGATCTCAATGATCTGATTGAGCTTCTTAGCTTACCGGTATCTTCACCTGATATGTACAGGGTGATTGCTGAGGCTAATCGTCTTTCGCGGGAACTTTCGGCGGGAAAAGCTGAAGTGTATGCTCAGTTTTCGGTTAATCTTGCGCCGTGCAACTATGAATGTCAGTTTTGTTCCTTTTCCTATATGAATAATATTTTCAGTGAGTCCACCGAACTGTCGCCTTTGGAAGCGGTAGAAAAGGCCCGGCAGTTTGAATCCGAAGGAGCAAATGCAGTGTTTATGATGTCAACAGCTCAGTTCCCCTTTGAACGGTATCTGGAAATCGCTAAGGAAGTACGGGATAAACTCAGGCCCCAAACAACGCTTATCGGCAATGTTGGTGATCAATCTTTGAAAAATGCACAACGGCTCAGGGATGCAGGGTTTAGCGGTGTTTATCATGCGTTACGGTTGAGGGAGGGGAGAGATACCAATCTAATGCCCGAAAAACGGAAAGAATCGATTCTGAATTTCAAAGAGGCCGGACTTGAAGCTGGTACCTGTGTTGAGCCGGTTGGACCGGAGCATACAAATCGGGAGATTGCCGAAATGATCCAATTTACTGCTGGTTTTAATCCTTCTCACAGTGGCTCGGCCAGAAGAATACCCATACCAGGAACTGAAATGGCGAAGCGTGGGATGATTAGTGAGTTGGGTATGGCACACATTGTTGCTGTTACCAGAATCGGAATGCCGCGAACTGTTTTGGGAAATTGTACACACGAGTTCTGTACACTTGGAGCTTTGGCTGGCGCAAACCTGTTTTGGGCAGAAGCTGGAGCAAATCCCCGTGATATTGCCCAAAAAACCGAAGAGGGTAGAGGCGAAACTGTCGATAGCTGTAAGACTTTGTTTCAGGAAAGCGGCTGGGAAACACTTGAAGGTACTTCAGTATTTTATAACCGGTAAATGGATGTAAACAAAAAAATAAAGGGATTAGTAGTAGAGACATTTTCCGTAGTTACCCGATAACCCCCAAAATGCACCCTGTATAAAGCAGTTAAGGCTTTGGGGGAGGTTAATGTATGAAAATGAAACCGGATTTTCTAATCTCATTTTTAGTTGTGGGTGATATGTTCGTTCACAGTCATAGAATAGACCGGCTATGATCTTTCTTCCAGACAGTGTTTAGGTATAGTCCCGAACCATCTTTACTGATTGTGAGTCTTCCAGCGTATATAGTCATTAAAAGAATCTATATCGCTTAATGTTGGCATCAGAACTGTTCTTAAATTGAAGGTATTAGAAATCGTTAATGTTTCTTTTAGTAACTTTGATGTGCCCCATTGGGTAGCATCGAAAATTTTCAATCCCGAATTATTAACTCCTGCAAGATGATATCCTCCATCTTCAACTGGTCCCAGCACTACATCAGCACCCTCTTTTAGGTGATTTGCAGCTTGAAGTATACAGTCACAACTGCGTTGGGGACAATCTGCTCCAATTAGTATATAGTGGGTGTATCCATGTTTGTAGCACTGTTTGCAGGCATTTTTCATTCGGTCACCCAGGTCATTTCCCTTTTGTGAGATGAATGTGGTCGCTTTTGTGAAAATAGTTCTCAAGTCTCCGGGACCTGAAGTACCAGCATAGGCTACATAATGGGGCAACTTTTCAAGAGAACTGGCGGTTTTTTCCAGTAATTCACGATATATCATGTGGGCTTTGTGTGGGCCCTCTGTTTGCGCAATGCGTGTTTTTACCGGAACATCTGGTGTTTTTGTGATGACTATAATCACTACCTTATTTAGTACTGTTTGTTGTTCCATAAAACTATCCTCTCACTTGTTTTCTGCAGGCTTTCCTATCAAAAACATCAAATTTCTTGCCACTTACAGTTTTTTTTATTCTTGTATGTTCAAAAGATCAAGGCTTTACTCAAACTTTACTAATTTTTCTTGTAGTAAAACTCATATGGCCTAAGTATTGCAAACCAAGTAAATAAAAATCTTACCTGACCGGGGGGGTAAATGAAGCCGGAAATGATGATACAGCCAATGGACCAATTCAATCAGGTGCTTTTCCAAAATACTCATCCTGCCCGCCATCAAAATCCCACCCCTAAACCCGTTTATGATCTTGTGGTAATCGGAGCCGGTTCATCAGGACTGGTTACTTCAGTTGGAGCTGCACAAATGGGTGCTCGTGTAGCTTTAATAGAACGAATGTTTATGGGGGGATGTTGTCTTAATTTTGGATGCGTGCCATCTAAGGCACTTATACGTTCTGCCAGGGTGGCCTACGAACTGGGTAGAGCCAAGCATTATGGAATATGCACGGGAGAGTCGTTAGCGGTAGATTTTGCATCAGTTATGAGGAGGGTGCGGCAAATCAGGGCAAAAATCAGTTACAATGATTCAGTTGAAACTATCAGTAACAAGGGGGTGGATGTATTTTTGGGGGAGGCACATTTCATCGATAAAGATCATATAGAAGTGGCAAATGCAGTGCTTCCCTTTAAACTCGCTGCAATAACTGCAGGCGGAAGACCTATGTCACCCCGAATTGATGGTATCGATTCTTCAGAAATTATCACCAGTAAAACATTGTTTACGCTGACCGAATTACCTTCCGCTATGGCAGTGATCGGAGGTGGGCCTATTGGTTGTGAAATGGCACAGGCATTCGCTCGCTTTGGCACAAAGGTGACCATCTTTCATGCCCATGATCATCTTCTCGATAAGGAGGATGCCGATGCTGCTGAACTTATACAGAACAGGTTTAAAGCAGAAGGTATTCAGGTGCTGTTGAATTCCCGTGTTAGGAGGGGCAAGGTTCATGGGAAGCAAAAGACGCTCTATTATATACAAAACGGTGAAGAGCGGCATATTACCGTTGATGCAGTTTTGGCTGGTGCGGGACGAAAACCCAGCGTTGAGGATCTTCGTCTTGAAAATGTCGGGGTTGAATACGATCCCAAACGAGGCATACACATTGACGATCATCTGAGAACTACAAACAAGCGTATCTTTTCTGCAGGGGAGATATGTATGAAATGGAAATTCACTCATGCCGCTGAAGCGTCTGCGCAATTACTGCTTCAAAATGCGTTGCTGGGGCATAAAAAGAGGTTAAGTGATTTGATAATGCCCTGGTGTACCTATACCGATCCCGAAATTGCACATGTGGGGATGTACGAAAAGGAGGCTGTCGCAAAGGGATATCAGGTGGAAACTGTTACCCAGCCTATGTCCGCTATAGATCGTGCGATTACCGACAGCGAAACCGAAGGGTTTGTCAGAGTGCATCTTCAAAAGGGCAAAAATCGCATTCTTGGAGCATCAATAATTGCAAAACATGCAGGGGAAATGATAAATGAGATAACTGCTGTTATGAATGCTGGTGGGGCGCTAAATTTATTATCAAAGACCATTTATCCCTATCCTACACAATCGGAAGCGATAAAGAGGGTTTCTGAGTGAGGGGGTGAGTTACTAAAAAGAGATTGATAGGACTATCTTTTCCTATTTCAATAAGAAACATGAGATGAAAGTTCTTAACAGCACGAGCTTATCGACCAGGCCTCTTCAGGACAGATTGTTCTTCTTGATGTGCGCCCTGAGCCAGAGTATAATCATGCACACTTAAAGGGAGCCTCTTCCATACCACTTTCGCCGCTTAAGAGAAGAGTTGAAGATCTTCCTAAGGATAAAATGATAGTTGCCTACTGTCGCGGTCCCTACTGTATTCTTTCTGAAGAAGCTGTTACATATTTAAGAAAAAAAGGTTTTCAGGCGTATCGGTTTTTCGGCAATGTGGGCCACTTGAGCTGCACTGATTAATGATCAAAACGTTGTGGGATATTCATAACGGCTGCTTTGAGAGTGTAATGAGAAGGGGGCTATAATGTGCAGGTGCACTGCAATCTTGACCCTAAGGTGCATTTTAAAACGGGGGAGTAATCGTTGTTTTTGTATAACCGATCATGGCGCAATCGCCGCAGCTAAGGTGGATATTTGAAGTGAAAGTTATACTGCGTGTGACTACAGACTTTGACCCAGGGTAAAAACACCGTGGGTCAAAGAAATGGTGTTACGACAAAATGAGAGCTTCTTTTCTTAAAAACTCCCCTTTTAAGACTTAATACCTTAAAATAGCCGCGGCCACTGAGGGTGCCGGTATTTGTTCTGGTTTTAGCACATACACCACTCCACCCTTTTGCATGGTATTGAGTGCGGCTGTTTGCAAAAGATCCTCATCACCCTCTTCTAATCTTTCGTGCACCTCTACATTATCAAGTGGCTGATCCTTAATTTTTCCCCATGCATGTGTACCACTATCGAGAATAAAGAGCGTTTCAACTCTGCCGTGTGATGAGCCGTTGACTATAGTCTCCAGATCTTCGACGACCATCGGACTGTGTTCACCTTCAAGTTGTTTGAAAAAATCCAACGCCTTACGCTCTGTTTCCTGAAGATGGGGAACAACGATCTTCCAGGCCAAACTGTGAAGCTCCTCTTCACTTACATTCTCCGAACCGTTCTGAATACACTCTTCCATCAGGTAGGGATAGGTATTTGCCTCCCTGTAGATTGGATTTTGATATTCAACACCAGCGGTAATAAGAGGTGATTTGCTGTTTTTAAGTATCGCCCTTATGGCATCATTTACTCGGTGAAAATAGTTTAATATATTAACTTTCCTTTTATCTGTTTGTCTTCCATAGCCAAAAATGGTTATGGGATTGTTGCCACGACTAATAGAGGGTTTACTGGAAAACTGTACATCCTTTTCTTTTGTATCGAAATGAAGGGTTTCATCAAGACCAGGAGGAATAAGGTCTGATTCTACTCTGTTTATGGAAAAACGGTCACATTTGTAGAGCCGTACCCCCCGGATATTAAGTATAAGAAGATAAAACGTTGTGTCACCTGAAAGCAGAGTAATCAGGGGTTTAAGATGGAATCGTTTTCCCACATAGCTTAATTCCGGAAATGGTTGGGGTAAGCGATAAACGGCCGAATATTCAGTACTGGCAAAATACACCAGTCCATCACTCATGTGCTGCCAAAAGGGACCGTCATTAAGCAGACGTTTGGCATCTGATAGAAAATCTGATGCTTCTGTACTGCGAAACCCCCGCTCGATTAACTTTAGTTCTGCTTGTTTAACCAGGTTTTTGAATCTGGTAGGGTTTTGTTGCATATCGTAACCAGTTTTAATTGTAGGCATATAGATTGAAACACAATTTGATTTTACTGATGATAATTCTTGAAGCTGATCTCTGGTGAAAATATCCACTGTTCCCTCCTGTTTTTATGACTCTGTTGTAAGAAAAAAAGCAAGTATAATGCCAGTGAGTGTTACTGTCCATAAGTGGCATCTCATTTGCCTAATTTTTGTATAGATTAGAAAGGAGCTAAATAGATGAATAATAAGGATTACCAAAATGAAAACGATAAAAACACTTTTGAATCGATGTCTGTGGCACAAATTTTCAAACGAATAAAGAATCAGGTTTTTATGCTCGCCAAAAAAGAGGTTACCTTAGCAAAAGAAGAAGCGAAGGAGGATTTAAGAAGGGAACTGTTTACCCTTAAGGGTATTCTCATTGCTGCTGTTTTGTTTCTACTTACCGTTTGTATGCTTCTTGTTACCCTGACGTTTATTCTTGGTAATTATGTGTCACTATGGGTTGCAGGACTAATTATAACTGGGGTGTTACTGCTTGCATCACTGATTGTTGCAGCTGTAGCCTGGAAAAAGAGAGTCACCTCTGCGTTACCCAAAACAAAGAAAACGATAAAAAAAGATATCAAAATAGCTAAAGGGAGATTTGCATGAGCGAAGATGCGAGGGGAGAAAACGAAGTGGATAGAGCAAACAGTGCTCAGGATTTAGAAAAGCAGATCGAGCAGATACAAGAAGATCTAAATGAGCTGGTATCGGAGGTTTTAAAAAGAAAAACTGTTTGGATAAAGAAAACAATAAGCCCCAAAGTTTTAGCGATTATTGCTCTACTGTTTTTTTTATGCTTTTTGGAAAAACTCTTTGGGGCAAAAGAGTGCAACTGCTCTAAACGATGTAGATAAAGTACGTTATTGCCATTCACCTTTAAACAGAGGTTTTACAATAGCAGATGAAGGATCTATATTAAATTCCTTAAAAAGATCGGCTGTTTTGGAAGTTTCCTTTCTACCCCGCGGACTTACTCCAAGCTCTTTTTGAGGCTCCTTTGAGGCTGAAACCATCACCAGCTCACATCCTTCATAGTTTAGGAACTCAGGAGGCTCTACATCGGTAAATCGTTTGCCTTCAAATTTATTCATAAGATAGTCGGGGTACTGAGCTTTGCCTCTGCGGGGAAGCCCGGCTCCTGAGGGGGATGGTCTTTGGGGGTTTTTAACGGTGATTATGTAACTGGCCTTCTCCTCGATATGTAACTCCTGCTGCACATCACCGGGTGAACGGGGCAGCTCAAGAGAGTAGGCCAGGTGAGTATGATTGTGATGCACTGCAAGTAAATATACCCCTTCACCTGCAGCACGTGCAGCGGGCAGTTTCCTTTCACCTCGGGTTTTGGTGCTGTAGCGCTCTTCACTGAGCACCTCTCTTAACGACTCCGCATTTTCGGTCACTAATTCCACAAATCCCCAGTTTCTCTCCTGTGCGCCGTGTTCAACCGCTGGGAGTTCTTTTTTTCCTATTGCTATCATCCGATACAAACCCTTGTGATCGGGTCTCAGTATCATATGGAGTCTCTGTATATCACTTTCATTTTTTACCTGTGCTCTTTGTACTCTTGGGCGATAAAAAAAATAGATGCTTCCTCTCTCAAGTAGTATTGATTCATTTGAACTCATGCGCTCATCCCCTTAATACTTAAGATTGTCATAGAAATCAAACAACTTCTTTTCATACTCTTGGCTAACACCGATAGTTGGATCGTAGGGCGGACTTTTCGCCAGGTCCTCTTCATCGACTGATACGAAAATTTTGGACATTCCCCAGCTTACAGATTTAACCCAGTGCAGGGGAATGAGGGTCATTTTTCCTCTCACGCCATATCCCGAAGTTACCGCCAGATACCGAACGGTCCATTCTGAAACATCCAGTATTAGATCTTCCATTCTACCATTTTCGCCTGTACCGGTTTCAATTCGGTATTGAAAAATATCCACAAGGCTTCTGAGTTCGGGACTGAAGCTGCTTTCCTGTTCTGCTCTTGAAAATTCCATCTCTCTTATCTCATCTTCATCGCTTTCCCGGGGCATACCAAGCATATAGAGCTCTTCATCCTCTTCATTCATAAACTCTCCAATTCCGGGTTCGGTATCAAGGGCTGGGTCCACCTCCTCATCTCCCGGAAGCTCCCCCCCTTCCGATTCAGTGGTTTTGGTGTCTGCAGTGTCCAGAAAAGATACCTGTCCCCAGTAGATTGGCCACTCATAATGCCTTCTGACCGCTATTTCGTATTGAAGCGATATGGGCAGGTCGGTATCGACTTCGGGACTTTCCAGGATTTTACTTTTTTTAAGCGTAACGGGTAGAATCATTTTGTCCCAATCCGCTTCACCCACAGAAATTGGTGCTATGAGTGCTTTTCTGTCTATGAGCAAATCACTTATATCCACGACAAAATATCGTACAGTCCACTCCTGGTCATCAAAGTAGATATCTTTTATTACACCGACATAGCCATCCAGTGCCTCTACTTTAAAGTTTAGTAACTCTTTTGCTTTTCGCAGCATCATTTCACTCCTTACCCTACAATTGATACTTGGCTCAAAACGGCAACGACTTAAGTGACAGAAATATCAAAGGGTGTGCCATGCGTCTCTATTCTCACCCCGTTTTCGATTTTGCGAATCGTTTTGGGAGTCAAAATGAGAAAGTGGCTCTGAAGTGCTGATTAGGGCAGGTTTTTCGCTCGGCACGGATTTTGATTGTATCCTCTACACACCCCAAAAGGGTGAGAAAAACGAGAAAAACATGTGGTAAGCGGTTTTGTTGTAATCATTATCACATCACATAAGCCTGGAAGTGTTTTCAGGGATCATCTTTCACCATTTTCAAAGGATGTTGTATGTCTCAGAAGCTTTATATTGGTAACCTCCCCTACAGAACCACAGAAAACGATGTCAGACAACTCTTCAACAAGTACGAGCCGATTCATTCGGTGGTGCTTATCTCTGACAGGGAAACGGGCAGATCACGCGGTTTTGGATTCATTGAGCTGGATGAAGATTGTGCGGATGCAGCGATTAGTGAGCTGGGAGACACAATCTTTGGTGGAAGAAATCTTCGAATCAGCAAAGCCAGAGACAGAGATGAAGGGATGCGCGCAGGTGCAACGCGCATGCAGGCCTACAATCGTAGTTAAGAAGAGTTGCTCCATCACTTTGTGAGAATCTGCTACTTCTGGCCAGGGGGAGAAACCTATTCTTTCCCTGGTCCACGCAAATTGTATACATCAGGCAGTTAACTAAAATTCTTCATCGTTTAATTTCTGATACTAATCTTAATATCTTAAAAAAGTAAGTTTTTACTCTGGCTTATCTATTGCTTATATCCTAAAAGAAGAGTAGATCGTAACCCTGGAGGTATTGATGTGGATAAAATGGTTTCCCTGGAAATTTGTCTTAAAACGCGTTGCACTGGCCCAAGGATTTGTAGATCCAATTCACGTTCTTTCACGCTTTAATAAGTTCGCACAGCCTTCTGAGGTACTGGCACCCGTGGAATTACTGAGAGCAGGTGCTGTTCTTCACTCAAGAGGGTTAATAAATAGTCAGGTTATACAGCACAACCTCGATTGGGTTTGGCCCTTTTGGGCAGAGAAGCAATTTGACCCTAAAGACCACTCCTTTATTCCGCGTGCATTCTCAATTACCCATATCAATTTAACTCATAGAAACTGGACTGCTGTTGGGATACCGGGGTGTAATGAACTGGCAGTGGTAGACCCGCGAGGGCTGGTGATGCCCTACTTTGATTCGTGGAGCCTGGAGTTTTGGCTTACAAGTGATGATGGCGCAACACTTTTTCCCTCACGGGCACCACAGGCCAAACAGAGTATCTCTTCGGCTGCAGGGCTCAGCCTGGAAACCGAAATTGAGCACAATCAACTTAAGCTTACTACCAAAACATCTGTTGAGCTTAAAAATGGGTTGCCTTTTTGTAAGATTGAGGGTGAGGGGGGTGTAGGAAATTCGGGGTATATAATCGCAGCACTTCGGCCATATAATCCCGAAGGTATCTCTTTTATTCACAGTGTGGAATCAATGCACTCGGGGCTGGGATGGATAGTGGATGAAAAGGACAGAGTATGGTTTAACAGAAAACCTCAGCAGATTTACTTATCAAATTACGGAAAAGGTGATGTTTCTCATCTGTTTGGATCAAAATCTGCCCAAGAAGAAAAAAGTGTTATCTGTGATGTAGGTATGGTTACAGCAATGGCTTTATTTAGAATAGATGCCTCTCAGAAAAAGGGCACTGTAAAGATAGAAATACCGCTTGGAGAAAAAGAATACAGAAAGAAAAAACTATTCGGGGCAAATGCCACTCAGGAGCAGATCTGGAAGGAGAGTTTAAAGGGACAATGTCAGTTGGAGTTTAAGGTTAGCTCCTACGAACATCTTTTTAAAACAGCTGTAAGCACCCTGGTTCTCCATACTCCTTTAGATTCCTATGCTGGGCCTTATACCTATAAACGGTTTTGGTTTAGAGATGCTGCTTTTATCGTTAATGCACTGTTGTGTGCAGGACTAAAAACGAGAGCAAAACAGATTATCGAACGTTTTTTTCACCGTCAGAACTCCTCCGGCTACTTCCTTTCTCAGGAGGGGGAATGGGATTCCAATGGCCAGGCACTATGGGCTATGGAACGATACTGCTCTCTTGGCGATTATACCCCACCAGAGCATTGGCTAAATGCGGTAGAAAAAGGGTGTTTTTGGATAATGCACAAAAGGAAACAAAGCAGTTCCTTTCCGGGGCTTCTACCAGCAGGTTTTAGTGCTGAGCATCTGGGTCCAAATGATCACTACTACTGGGATAATTTCTGGTGTGTTGCAGGGTTGAGGGCTGGTGCGGAAATTTTGAAAAGAGGTGGAAGAAACGATTCTGCAGAAAAAGTCAGCAAAGACTGTATCGAGTTTCTCAAAGACATAGAGCGATATATGGCTGAATTCAGAGAAAATGTACAATCCGATGCAATGCCTGCTTCACCAAACCGTAGATTGGACAGTGGAGCGGTAGGGTCATTGGCGGTAGGGTATCCTCTGATGCTTTGGCAGCCCGATGACAGACGTCTTTTGCAAACCGCAAACTACCTCTTTGATAACTGTCTGCTTGATGGTGCTTTTTATCATGACATAAGTCATTCGGGAATAAATCCTTATCTTTCCCTTCATATTGCGCAGGTACTTATGCGTGCGGGAGACCAAAAATTTCGCTTCATTATGGATTCAATCGCAAACCTGGCATCTTCTACCGGTCAGTGGCCTGAAGCCATCCACCCCTTACTAAAAACCGGATGTATGGGTGATGGGCAGCATGTATGGGCTGCTGCGGAGTGGGTGATGATGGTTAGAAATAGTTTTATATGTGAAGATAATTACGGGAAAATAGTTCTTTGTCAGGGGATTATTGATGAGTATCTTACAGATAGTAAAACGCTGTCTTTTGGACCGGCGCCTACCACACATGGAGCGTTTACAGTAGAGGTAAACGTGTTGTCTGAGTCACAAATTGAGGTAAAATGGTTCGGCCAATATAATAGTACCCCTCCTGAAGTAATTGAGATAGCAATGCCCGGAAAAGAGCGTATAAGAGTTGATGGAAATAAAGGAAGTGTCAAAATTGAACGGTAAAAAGATGAATATTTTAATGATGACCAATACGTATCTGCCCTTTGTTGGAGGTGTGGAACGATCGGTGGAAACATTCTCAAAAGAGTATAGAAAACTTGGGCACAATGTCAAAGTTGTCGCGACGCGCTATGAGGGGTTTAAAGAGGATGATGAGGATATAATAAGAGTTCCGGCATTACAACATTTTAATGGAACCGATTTTTCTGTTCAGTTACCGGTTCCCGGTGTTTTAAACTCCTTATTTAAATATTTCACCCCGCATATCATTCACTCTCATCACCCCTTTATGTTGGGAGATTCTGCGCTTAGATTAGCTGCTCAGTTTAAAATACCAATTGTTTTCACTTTTCACACTTACTATGAGCACTATACTCATTACATTCCAGGTGATTCTGCCGCTATGAAAAGGTTTGTAGCGGCTTTGGCCACCGGCTACGCAAACCTTTGTGATTGCGTTATTGCACCCAGTAAAAGTGTGGCTAAGGAAATAATTAAAAGAGGGGTGATTACTCCTGTTGAGGCAATTCCCACCGGCATATGTCTTTCTGATTTTGCCGAGGGAAATGGAAAAAAATTTAGAAAAGAACATAATATTCCTTCGGGTGCTTTTGTGGTGGGTTTTATAAGTCGTCTTGCTCCAGAAAAGAATTTAAAATTTCTTGCCGAATCGGTTAAAGAGTTTTTAATCAGGAATAAGAAAGCTCACTTTTTACTGGTGGGGAGCGGGCCATGTGAGAAAGATATAAAAGACTGTTTCAATGAGAACACTCTATCAGCACGTTTCCATCACATTGGTACGGTTACGGGAAAAAATCTAGTGGATGCATACCATGCAATGGATGTTTTTGCCTTCACATCGTTCAGTGAAACTCAGGGGCTGGTTCTTACGGAGGCTATGGCTTCAGGGGTTCCGGTAGTAGCGTTGGATTCACCTGTGGTAAGTGAGATTGTGAGTAATCTGTATAATGGCATTATCGTCAAAAAACAGAGACATGATTCTTTTTGTGATGCTCTTTCTATTATGTATCATTCAAGCACAATAAAAAAAGCGCAGTTTAAAGAGGCTGCTTTCATGACTGCCAAAACCTATGAAAAACAGCTTTGTGTAAAAAAAGTATTAACAATATATTCTGAGCTTCTCAAAAAGCGATATGTGAAACGAGACAGAACTGACAGCATGTGGGAAAAGGCAATGAGAATGATTAAAGCAGAACTTGAACTTATATACAATATGACCAAAGCTACTGGTGCTGCAATGAATGATAAAAAAGATTCAAAACCTTTCGATAACCCCAGTTAGGCCAGTATTGTAAGCAAAAATGAGCAGGAAGAACTGATGTTTGGAAAAAGGATCACTATTGCAGCAATAAAAGGTTTTGAACTAAAAGTACAGTATGTGACACTGTTATTTTTAGGGGTTCTTCTCCTTCTTCTCGTATACGGAATCTTTCCGTACTCTTTTTCTTCTCTCTCTTCTGTTACATACTGGTGGATGGGGCTTTCGGTTCTTGTTGGCGTATTGGTCTCAATAGCTTTTCATGAATACGTTCATCTGTTAGTGTATTGTTTATTGGGTGTTAGAGTAAACTCTGTTACCCTATTTTTATTTGGCGGAGTTAGGGAGTGTGAAAACGACTCTCTTTCCTGGGAAAAGGAGATTGTAGCTTCACTGAGCGGTCCTCTTGCCAGCACAATTTTTGCTTTCTGTTTTTACATCCTTGTGCTGCTCACAACAGAGATGATGTGGTCCATACCAATCAATGGTGTAGTATTATTTTTATTCTATTATAATCTTTTACTGGTAGGTTTAAATCTGCTTCCTTTCTTTCCCCTTGATGGGGGATTTTTGGTTCGGCTTTTCTTTCATTATGTTACAAAAAACATCAGAAAGGCTTCAATGATAAGTAATGCTATGACTACTGTGGGAAGTATGCTTTTTATCACCATAGGGATGGCATTTTTGCTCGGTGGAAGTTTTGTTGGGGGGCTTTGGTGGGTAATCTTTGGAATTTCTATGATTCATGCTTCTGAATTAGCTGTCCAAAAATACATAAACCGCTTGCAGATAGAAGATATAAGTGAGCTTTCGGAAAAGGTAAGAACAAAGGTGATAGGGGGAACTGTTTCAATTCAAAATTTTGTAACCGATTGTCTTTGCAGAGAAAGTTGTCAGGTTTTTCCGGTAGAGAAGGAGGGGATGCTTGTTGGGCAAATCGGACATAGGGATGTTATGAGGGTACCGGAAAAAAGATGGACTGAAATAAGTGTAGGGGAGGTTGCATCGGCAGGTTCTAAAAATTATTTCTATTATGAGCACTGTTCTTTTATCGATTTGCTTAGAGGGTGTTTTCAAAGCGGGGCAACCTCCTTTCATATTATTGATAAGAGCGGTTTTTTTAAAGGGACAGTTACCTTAAACGATATTTTAGCGACAATTGTCTCACAATTTTCCTTAGATGAGAATAATTGATGGTCAAAATAAAATCGTTTCAAAAACGAAACTGTATAACTAAACGATAACCACACTAATTTAAGCGGTTAACATATGAGGTCGAGAACATCAGAACGCCTACTGTACGGAACGAGCATTTCTCCTGGATTAGCTGAGGGAAGGGCTTTTATCTATACCGATATTTTTCTTCGGGACCATGAGCTCTACACTATAGATACCAGTGATATAAAGGAGGAAATTAAGCGAATAGAGATGGCATTTCGGGAGGTAACAGAGGATTTAAAGGCTTCAGCTGAGAGAATTGAGCGAGAGCTAAACACACACATGGCTGCCATTTTCAGGGCTCAGATCGAAATCCTTAATGATGATGTCTTAAAAAGAGAGATCAAAAATGAGCTTGAAACAGAGCTTATCAACTCAGAACAAATCATTAAGCGAGTTTTCCGGAAGTGGGAATTACGATTTCGGCAGCTAGATGATGAGACTCTCTCCTGCAGGGCTGATGATATAATTGATCTTGGAAGGAAGCTTTTAAGTGCTTTGACAGGGATTCAGGCCCATACTCTTGAACATTTACCTCATGGCAGTATTATCGTCGCTAAGAGGCTTTTGCCTTCCGATACGGTGTTTCTATCCCGAAAATCTACCCGTGGTGTAGTAACTGAGTTTGGGGGACCGGCTAGTCACACAGCGCTTCTTACAAAAGAAATTGGAATTCCGGCCGTTGGGAAGATAAAAGATGTAATCAGCATAATACGGCATAGAGAACTATTACTTTTAGATGGCTCTACCGGGCATCTGGTCATTAACCCTGAGGATAAAACCAGGCGGCGGTTTCAAAAAAGGATTTATGAAAGAAGAAGTTATCTCTTAGATTCACAAAAAAACTGTTTGGGTCAATGCGTTAGTAAGGACGGACATAAGATTGAGGTGATGGCGAATGTCAGTTGCAGAAAAGATGTGGAAAGTGCCTTTAAGAACGGGGCTGATGCTATCGGTTTATTTAGGATCGAAAATATTTATCTCTCAAGAAAGCTTCCACCTTCAACACAGGAGCTTATGAAGGAGATCGAGAAAACGATTGAACCGGCCAAAGATAAACCGGTTACTATACGGCTCCTTGATGTAGGAGGGGATAAAAAACTTTCCTATTTAAACCATTCACTTGGAGAGGATTCATTTTTAGGTAGACGGGGTATTCGTTTTTTATTAGAGTTCCCGGAATTGCTTTATACTCAATTAAATGCGCTGACTGAGCTGTCCAAAGATTACAATGTAAGAATACTTGTGCCCATGGTTACTTTTTCCCAGGAAATTGCAATGATTAGAGAGATACTTGATGATCTGATGGCAAACTCATCAGATGGGAAAAAAATCCCTCTTGGAGCAATGATTGAAACTCCTGCAGCTGCTTTGTGCATTGATGATTTTCTTCCCTATGTTGATTTTCTAAGTATCGGCTCTAATGATCTTACACAGTACACTCTTGCTGTGGGACGGGAGAACAGTTCTATAACACAGTACTTTCTTGAAGATCATCCTTCTATTATGAAGCTTTTAAGGATGGTGGTAAAAAGTGCAGGGACTATGCCGGTATCGCTTTGCGGCGAATTGGCCGGAAAGTTTGACACAATCCCTTCACTTTTAGAAAATGGACTTCGTATCCTTAGTGTTGCACCGTCACTTATTCCTCAGGTAAAACAGGTGGTTAGAGAGAGCTAAATAAGCTCCGGCAAATTATCTACAAGAAAAGCTTTAAGGTGACCATATCTGGTTGCTTTTCGTTTCGAATCTATATCATCATACACTGATCTTGCCTGCTCAACTGTTAATTCAGTGCTTTGGCAGACGCTTTTTGGGGGCAATCTGTTGTTTTTGGCCCAGAGACACAAATCCATCTTTTCGTACGGAAGTGAAAAGTAAAACTCCTCCTGTGATTGTTCCATCGGGTAAGTATCTGTGGTTGGCAATCTGTTTACTATGGTTTGGGGTATATTTAAATACCTGCCAATCTGATAGACTTGAGATTTATAGAGGTGAGCGATAGGTTTAAAGTCTGCTGATCCATCGCCATTTTTCACAAAGAATCCCTGATCGAACTCAAGCCTGTTTGGGCTCCCGGCAACAGCATAGTGTAATCGGTCCCCATGGTAGTACTCAAGCATTTTTCTTGCACGTTGCTTAAAATTGGTAGCGGCTACAAGTTTCAAGTAGGCATCTCTATCCATGCGCGAGCTTCTTGTGCTTCCGTCGGGCATCTCTACCACCAGATGAGAAATGTTGTAGCCATTAGATCTTTTCATTACTACTT
This sequence comes from Chitinispirillales bacterium ANBcel5, assembly GCA_029688955.1. Taxonomy (NCBI): domain Bacteria; kingdom Pseudomonadati; phylum Fibrobacterota; class Chitinispirillia; order Chitinispirillales; family Chitinispirillaceae; genus Cellulosispirillum; species Cellulosispirillum alkaliphilum. The sequence continues at coordinate 54,207 of JARUKZ010000016.1, forward strand.
TAAAAGGATTTGACGCTTCATACTCCGGTATTACCGAGCGAATCGCTTCGTTTTGAAATACATAGCAGCCAGAAGCTTCCAGTATAGGCGTGATATTATGCTCTGTATATTTGATTCCTAAATCGTGTGCAACTATTTTTCCTAACGATGATGATTCGGCTGCAGAGTGGCGTTCTGGCATTAGTACACCAAAAACACGATCAGGACCCAACGCTTTTACACAGAGTGCTGCTGTAACGCTACTGTCTATGCCGCCGGAGAGCCCTATTACAGCCCCTCTCTTTTTTAGTTCCTGGACCAATGTGTTGTTAATAAAAGAACATATTCGCTGCGTTTCAGCGTGAGCATCAATAAGAAGATCATTGTGAGATACCACTTTTCCTGATTTATTCTCACCGCTTAGAGGTGTAGCTTCATTTAACATAGTAACTCTCCTTCTATCAAAAATCAGGCACAATTTGCTTTTTTTCTTACTATGTAGTCGGTGATTCGGTTTATGGAATCCAGGTTTTCGGGGACCAGTTCTGCATCTTCCACAGAGATACCAAAATTACTTTGAATAAAATTTACCATTTCAAGCACGCCAGTAGAATCGATGATCCCTTTTTCAAGAAATGAATCGTCATCATTAAATTTAACCAAATTTGATCCCATAAGAAAGTTATTATTTATAAATCCTACTATTTCTGTTTTTATGGTAGTGTTTTCATGCATACCTAATCGCTCCTTAATAGGTGTTATGTATTGATATTTCTCCAATAAAAACATTCAAATCATATGCCATCTTAAAGCTGGATAATAATGTAGAGCATATAGCAGTATAAAGACCGTCCAAAAAAAACTTGTTACAATGGCCAAAGATTAGCATGGAATGGAGATTGCTTAAAATTCAGTAAGAAATCAGCTTTGAAACAAGATACACAAAACACAATGTGGAGCACTGCTTTATGGAAAATGAGGGTAGAAAGCGGGCTATAATTGAAAATGTAAGACCGAGGGTGGATGAAGGAAAGTTTGCTATAAAGAGGGTTGAAGGTGAAGACGTTACTGTATGGGCAGATTGTTTTGCTGATGGGCATGAGATTGTAGATGCAAGAGTATTGTATAAAAATGTGTCTGAAACTAAATGGAACAAAGCGCCCATGCGATTTATTGATAACGACAGATGGATGGGGCACTTTAGGGTAGAACGTTTAGGTACTTATAGATATACAGTAGAGGCGTGGGTAGATCATTTTCTTTCCTGGAGAGATGGGTTAGAAAAAAAATTTAAAGCTCAGACTGAAAAGGATGTTGATTATGTGGTAGGTTTGAATTTTCTCAGATCAACACTACAAAAAATAGGAAATCTCGAGCAGAAAATTGAGTTGGAGGAACTAATCGAAAAGATATCCAGTCAAAAAGACAGGCAAAAACGTTTTGAGATTGTAACTGGTGAACGGCTCTTTCAACTTATGAAAGCTAACCCGGATACTGAACTGTCGGTAACCTATTCGCCGGAGCTGGAAATTACTGTAGAGCGCCAAAAGGCGCTATTTAGCTCATGGTATGAGTTTTTTCCCAGATCGTGTTCCACTAAGGATGAGGTGCATGGAACACTGCAGGATTGTCGAAACTTGTTACCCTACATATCACAAATGGGCTTTGATGTGGTATATCTTCCACCAATTCATCCTATAGGAGAACTTAATCGTAAAGGTAAAAACAACTCCACCGTTGCAACATCCCAGGATCCGGGTAGTCCCTGGGCTATTGGATCCAGGTTTGGGGGGCATAAATCTATTCAGCCTGAACTTGGCAGTATTGAGGATTTTACCCTTTTCATCAAGGATGCAGCTTCATTTGGTCTTGAAGTGGCATTAGACATAGCTTTTCAATGCGCACCGGATCATCCCTATGTAATAGATCATCCAGAGTGGTTTTCAGTTAGGCCTGATGGATCGATTCAGTATGCAGAAAATCCACCCAAAAAATATGAAGATATTGTACCGTTTAATTTCGAAACACCAAAGTGGCAATCACTATGGAATGAACTTAAGGGAGTGGTTGAATTCTGGGTTGATAAGGGTGTGAAAATCTTTAGAGTGGATAACCCCCATACAAAACCTTTTCCTTTTTGGGAGTGGCTGATAAGAGAGATTAAAGAAGTGTATCCCGAAACGATTTTTCTCTCAGAGGCTTTTACCCGTCCTAAGATTATGTATAGACTTGCTAAGTTAGGTTTCAGTCAGTCCTATACCTATTTTACCTGGAGGAATACAAAGCGGGAACTGATCGATTATATGGAGGAATTAACTAAAAGCAATGTGTCTGAATTTTTTAGGCCTAATTTCTGGCCAAACACTCCTGATATTCTTCCTGAAGTGCTCCAGTTTGGGGGAGAGAATGCTTTTGCTTTGCGACTAATCCTTGCTGCCACTCTGTCTTCAAATTATGGTATCTATGGACCAGCGTATGAACAGTGTGTATCAGAAGCGGTAGCTGGTAAGGAGGAGTATCTTAATAGTGAGAAATATCAGATATATACCTGGGATTTGTCTCGGGGTGATAAGATGAGAAGCTTAATTGAGAAGGTTAATAAGATAAGGAATGAAAATAATGCTTTTAAACAAACTTCAAATACCAGATTCTATAGAATAGATAATGAATACCTTCTGTTTTACGGAAAATTCACTGCGGATCTCTCAGAGGCCTTTTTAGTTGTTGTAAATTTAGATCCGTTTCATGAACAAGGGGGTAAAATATATGTACCTCTTTTAGAGCTTGGAATAGAAAGTGGTCAGGCATATCTTTTAGAAGATTTACTCAGTGGAGAGAAGTTTGTGTGGCATGATATGGAAAACTATGTAAGTTTAAGTCCACACAAAACCCCTGCCTACATTTTTAAGCTTAAGAGAAAAGTGAGAAAAGAATCAGATTTTGATTATTATTAAAAAATAGGGAGTATAGAGTTTGGCTACGACCGAAAACAATAATCAAGAGATACCCTTATGGTATAAGGATGCGATTATCTATGAGGTTCATGTTCGTGCCTTTGGCGATAGTAATAGTGATGGGATTGGAGATTTTAAGGGACTTACTGAAAAACTCGATTACCTACAGAGTTTAGGGATAAATGCCATTTGGCTACTCCCTTTTTATCCCTCGCCGTTGCGTGATGATGGATATGATATCTCTGATTATTTTAATATAAACTCCGATTACGGTACATTACGTGACTTTAGGGACTTTTTGAGGGCTGCGCATAAAAGGGGTATTAGGGTAATAGCTGAGTTGGTTTTAAATCATACATCATCGGATCATAGTTGGTTTCAAAAGGCAAGGCGAGCGTCCCCTAAGTCAAAAACACGTGATGTTTATGTATGGAGCCAAACGGCTGAAAAATATAGGGATGCAAGAATTATATTTCATGACTTTGAACAATCAAACTGGTCATGGGATCATGTGGCACATGCTTATTACTGGCATAGATTCTATGCACATCAGCCCGATTTGAACTTCGATAACCCCCAGGTTCATAAGATGCTCTTTAGGGCAATTGATTTCTGGTTTTCTCTTGGGGTAGATGGGCTTCGGTTGGATGCAGTTCCCTATCTTTATGAGAGGGAAGGGACAAACTGTGAGAATTTAAAAGAGACCCATGATTTTCTGAAAAAACTCAGGGCGCATGTTGATGAGCGCTATGAGGATAAAATGCTTCTTGCTGAGGCTAACCAGTGGCCTGAAGATGCTGTTGAATATTTTGGTGAAGGTGAGGAGTGTCATATGGCTTTTCACTTTCCACTTATGCCAAGAATGTTTATGGCTATTCAAATGGAAGATAATTTCCCTATCATAGACATTCTTCGATCCACTCCGGATATTCCTTCAAACTGTCAGTGGGCTCTTTTTCTAAGAAATCATGATGAGCTTACCCTCGAAATGGTTACTGATGAGGAGAGGGACTATATGTATCGTGTGTATGCACAAGATACACGTGCAAAAATAAATCTCGGTATACGCAGAAGACTTGCCCCTCTACTTACTAATGATCGCAGAAAAATCGAGCTTATGAATATCCTCCTGTTCTCTCTTCCGGGTACTCCTATTATCTACTACGGCGATGAAATAGGAATGGGGGATAATTATTACCTGGGTGACAGAAATGGAGTTAGAACACCAATGCAATGGGGGCCCGATCGTAATGGAGGGTTTTCTAAAGCTAATCCACACAGACTATATCTCCCTGTAATCATAGATCCAGAATATCATTACGAGGCAATAAACGTACAAAACCAGGAATCCAGTTACTCATCCTTGCTGTGGTGGATGCGGGGTTTGATTTCCATGCGAAAAAAATTTAAAGCTTTCAGCAGGGGGGAAATTAAAATCATCCCCGGTGATAATCCTAAAATCCTCTCCTTTATAAGAGAATATCAGGATGAAACGGTTTTGGTTGTTGTATCACTTTCAAGATTCAGTCAACTTATACATCTGGATATGCCGGAGTATGCAGGGTATATTCCGGAGGAGGTGTTTGGAAGAAACACATTCCCTATAGTAAAAGAGACGCCGTATATGCTTACTATGGGACCCTATGACTATTACTGGTTGATGTTAAGAAAAAGTCCGGAAACTGTTGGAGTTGAAGACAGGGTTAAAGTCCTGCATACTAAAAAGAAGTGGGAGGAGATATTTTCTGGGTCTAACCGTGTAGAACTTGAGGAGCGGGTTTTACCTGAGTATTTGATGCGTAGCAGGTGGTTTGGAGCAAAAAGCAGAAGAATTAATGATATAAAGATTGTGGAAGATACAAGGGTGAGTGATGGGCCGTGGACATGTAGATTTACGATTATAAAAGTAAGCTATAGTCATGGTTCTGATGAGTATTATCTTCTCCCTCTTTCTTATGTGCCCAAACCGATGACTGGTGGCATTCAGGAAGAGTTTCCTCAATCAATAATAGCTGATATACATGTAGATAAAGAAGAGGGAATATTGTATGATGGTACCTATGATGAAAGAATACATAAACTTCTGTTTACTATAATTAAAAACAGGAGAAAATTAAGAGGGACTTTTGGTGATTTTGTAGGTGTACCTTCAAGGGAGCTTAAGAACCTGCTTAGTGGAAAACATCAGCCTATTCCTTCCAGACCGCTAAAAGTAGAGCAAAGCAACACTGCGATTCTATATGATGAGATATTGTTCCTTAAACTATACAGAAGACTCGAAGAGGGCGTTAATCCCGAACTTGAGGTATTACGGTTTCTTGGTACAAAAACTTCATTTCTTAATATCCCGCCTTACGCGGGGGCTCTTGAATATAGAACCGATAAACAGGAACCTCTTACAATTTCGATAATGCAGGGATATGTGGAAAACAGTGGCAATGCCTGGACCTATGCTTCAGGTGTTGTTACAACATACTTTGAACAGTTACTTGCTTCTTCAAAATCTCTTCCCAATTTACCTTCAACCTATCCATCACTTTTTGACATTAACCTTTCCTCGTTGCCTGAACATTTCAGGGAACTGAGTGAGGAGTTATTCTTTGAGATGGTAGCACTTCTTGGAAAGCGGACCGCAGAGCTTCATGTAGCGTTATCTGAGGCAGTGGATGAGCCTGCGTTTAACCCCGAACCATTCTCACTTTTATATCAACGATCTGTTTACCAGGCCCTTCAAGCTCTTGTTCAAAAGACCTTTAGAACACTTGAAAAAGCGGTGAAAAAGATGTCTTCACCAATAAAAGAAGAAGCTCTTGGAGTGATGAAACATGAGCGTCAGATCCTCGAGGTGATGAGAAAGATAGCATACAAAAAGATTGCATCCGAAAAGATCAGAATTCATGGTGATTACCATCTTGGACAAGTTCTTTTTACTGGTAAAGATTTTATAATTATGGATTTTGAAGGGGAGCCGACCCGTGCCCTAAGTGAGAGAAAACTTAAACGTTCTCCATTTAGAGATATTGCCGGTATGCTGAGGTCATTTCATTATGTAGCTTACAGCACTCTCTTTCATGAATCATCATTCAGGGCACAGGATATAGAGTTTCTTGAACAATGGATTGAACCCTGGTATCATTATATTAGTGGCGTATACTTGACCAGTTACCTTGAAAATACTAAGAATTGCTCATTTATTCCTGATAACACAAATGATGTATTTACACTTCTTAGAACATTTCTTCTGGACAAAGCCATTTACGAACTCGGTTATGAGATAAATAACCGGCCAGAGTGGATAACAATTCCTATAAGAGGTATTAAAAATATACTCAAGGAATCAGGAAAATTACATTAAATTAAGAATACTTTGGGGGTTATGCATGCATATTGGAGCGCATTACGAGGGAGATGGACAGAGTACTTTTAAAGTTTGGGCACCACAGAAAAGCAGTGTTGAGCTCCATATTTTAGAGCCTCAGGAAGCTTTTCACAAGATGGAGAAAGATGATTTGGGGTATTGGCATATTTCACATGTTTCTGCTCCGGCCGATGCTCTTTATATGTTTAGATTAGATGGAAAATTGGAACGTCCGGATCCGGCATCAAGGTATCAGCCGCGCTCGGTTCATGGTCCCTCTTCAGTTATAGATCATAGTTCTTTTAAATGGTCTGATGATAACTGGAAGGGTATTACTTTACAAGAAATGGTAATTTATGAGCTCCATATCGGTACATTCACTTCTGAGGGGACCTTTGATGCCTGTATAGAAAAATTGGATTATCTAAAAAGCATGGGAATTACTGCTATAGAAGTTATGCCCGTTGCTCAGTTTCCAGGTGACAGGAACTGGGGGTATGATGGGGTATATCCTTTTGCAGTTCAAGACAGTTATGGGGGGCCTGAGGGTTTAAAACGGCTAGTAAATGCCTGTCATAAAAAAGAAATGGCCGTTGTTCTTGATGTTGTCTATAACCATTTGGGACCTGAAGGGGCTTATGTTATGGATTTCGCACCCTATTTTACCGATCAGTATTCCACACCATGGGGTGCTGCTGTAAATTATGATCAGGCATGGAGCTATGGGGTAAGAGATTTCTTTGTACAAAACGCGCTATCGTGGTTTAAAGATTACAACTTCGATGCTTTGCGTCTTGATGCCATTCATGGTATTTATGATTTTGGTGCCAAGCATATATTGCGTGAAATTTCAGAGAAAGTCGAACAATATTCGCAGCTTAGTGGTCGCAAACGATACCTTATTGCGGAGAGTGATCTTAATGACACCCGTGTATTGAGCCCGGTAAGTGAAAATGGAATGGGCATTGATGCTCAGTGGAACGATAGTTTTCACCATGCACTTCACACATTAATCACAGCAGAGAGTAAGGGGTACTATAGTGATTATGGATCTGTGAGTCATTTAATAAAAGCTTTGAAGGAGGGCTTTGTATATTCCTGGGATTATTCAAACTTTCGAAAAAGGTTTCACGGATCATCATCAAAGAATATTGCTCCTGAGAGGCTTGTGATTTGCACTCAAAACCATGATCAAATTGGAAACAGGATGTTGGGAGAACGACTCTCTATGCTGGCTTCCTTTGAAGAGCTGAAAGTTGGAGCCGCTACTATGCTTTTGTCTCCTAATGTACCACTTTTATTCATGGGGGAGGAGTTTGCTGCAAAAACTCCTTTTCTGTATTTCATAAGCCATACAGATGAAGAGTTGGTGGAAGCGGTTAGACAGGGGAGAGCAAGGGAATTCAGTGAATTTTTATGGGAAGGTGATCCACCGGATCCACAGGCTGAAAGTACTTTTAGGATGAGTAAGTTGGATTGGGATAGTGCTTTAAGAGACGATCATAAGGTGATGTCGGAGTATTATCGAGCGCTGCTTGAGCTGAGGAGAAAGATACCTGCACTTTCAAGTCTTAACAAAAAAACTATGGAAATATCTGCAATTGGGGATTCTGATTCATTAGTTATGAGGAGGTGGAACGGACATAGCAGAGCAGTTTTGTATTTGAATTTCTCTAATGAGCCCCTGGAAGTAAATGTATCACAAATGGATGTAGAAATGGAAAAGGTTTTAGACTCTGCAGACAAGAAGTGGAGTGGTGGGGGATCAGATATGCCCGAAAAGTTAAATGCCGAGCCTAATCCAATAGTATCCCCACAGAGTGCGGTGCTATATTTGGTTTAGTAAGACGAGATTTTAAAATAAAAATCCGAAATTAAACCCAGTTTCAAGAGGTTTTAGAAAATGATACTCACCGGAGTAATTTATGTATGTATCATTTAAAAAATAGGCGAGCCTGAAATCGAAAATAAAGTTGGTTCTTAGGTGACGAGTTGTTATAAGGCCAGTCTGTCCATATACAATATTGGTTATATGATTTCTCCTGGAAAAATAGATCCTTGGGTTAACTCCTAAACCGCCATGGAAAGAGAGTACTGGAGAATTAAAAAAGACATAACCAGCTCCAAATTCTAAATTTAGTGCTGAATTCTCATGATCTGTAGAATATAAAAAACCCGTATAGTGTTCAAAATAAAACCTGTTATCCTCGACCCTTCCTTTGTATCCATAACTATGGTAGGGAGATGCCTTTTCGTTTGGATAAGATGAGAACATAAATTTAAAGCCTCTTGAGTACTTTGAAAGTGGTATTTCATCTTCGACTGGGGCTGTCATTGTATCGTTTGGGGATCCAATAAGTTTGTATACTACTTTTTGGCATCCTTCATATAGATAACCCAAATCACTGATGTTTGTTTGAGCCGTACTGATAATCTCTCCACTGTTATGAAACAACTCAGCATATATCGAGATGTTTGTACTTAGTTTGACAATACTGATTTCTACATATTTTGAGTGTCCCAGTATACGTGAAATCTGCGCATTATCATAGTCATTTAGATAGTTGGTATCAATGAGCGAAGGGGGAAAAATATTTTCACCACTTACGTTTTCATACTCTTTAATAAAAATAACTTCTATAGCATCTTTTAGGCTTTCATCAATATTGGTTAAATTAGGTGCAAACATTGTTGTTTCAAACGCTGCAGAAACATTCAGCAGTACTAGTATTAAAAGGATCGATTGTTTGTTCATCATTTTCACCATCCAAACCCAAACGCTACGGAAAATTCTCTGGGACGAATCGAATCATCGGCAATATTTATGGGAGTTAATGCAAAAGCAAGTCTACCTTCAACATTTAGTTGGATAGGAAAGGATTCAAAAAAAGAGATGTCAAATAAGCTATAGATGGATAGAGTTGAAGCTTCTAATGAGGAAGAAAAAAGAACTTTAGGATTTAGTCCAGCTCCTATGTAAGGAAAAACCATATCGAAGGGAGCTATAACAGCAGCACCCAAACTAAAATTTATCCCACTTCCATAGTCGTATACAGTATCAATATGACCAATACTGGGGAAGAAAGGGCCTGCAAAATATTCCACAAAATAATAATGGGTTTGAATCTTTCCCTGGTAACCAAAGCTTATAATCGGTGATAACTTTAAATTATCATAATAGGAATATTTTGAAATAATTTTTATTCCATGATTGATTGAGAATGTATCTTTTGGTCTCACTTCTACACGAGCACTTTTATCAGAAGTACTAATATCTTTGTTTCGTTTTACAATTTGTTGAGCAAGGTTCCTACAAGCTTCACCTATGTCATCGATGTTGGATGTAGTGCTGCTTTGAACGCTAAATATTACTTCACCGCTCATGTCGTATAGATCTGCATATAGTACAACTCAATATTTCAGCCCAACAACGTTAAGCTTTATATATTGCTCAACACAAGTTTTCTGCTATTTCTGTATCGGGATAAAGTTCTATTGATTCTACTTTGGTCGCGTCTTTAACTCCGGTTTTACTAACCTGTTTGTATTCTCTTATAAAAATAACCCGTATGATTTCTTCAATAGTATCATCAGCATTAGTTAGATTTACCGGAAAAGTAGCAACTTCTGAGGTCGACAAACCAAAGAAAATTAAAAAGATGAAGGAATTCTTTAATAAATACTTACCTATCATTACATCCTATCTTTCTGAAAATACTGATATTTCAAAAAATCTGAGGAAAAATACTACCACACTGTCAAAATTAGATATTTATATAACATATATATATTAGAAAAGATGGTTGGTGATCTTAAATTTTTTTTACTATGTTTTGTCTTTTCACTGAAGAATAAGGTGTTTTATTCAGTGAAAAGTGATCTGGCTTATACAGTAAGTAGATTTTATGTAATTACTTATACAATCCATGAGGGTAAATCTGGTTTTATGAGTTAATGTAAATATTTGCAATGGAATAATGTAAAAAAATGTACCATTAAAGATGCATGCAATATATATTAATAATATCTCTCCCATACCCAATTTTCAATTACCCAGATGTGCTACTAACGATAAAAAAGGAGAATCTTTGATGAAAGAAGGTTTATCATCACGTGTAAGCAGAATTATAGCCGGTGGTGCCAGCAAAATGGTAAGTATTGTCGAAAATGCAGCACCAGAAATGGTATTGGAGGAAGCACTGAAGGAAATTGACTCTGCGGTTTATGATGTAAGAAGTGAGTTAGGCAAAATAATCGCCGAAAAGCACCAGGCCAATTCAAGGATTAATGACATACAAAAGGAACATACGTCATTAAAAGAAAAAATAGAACTTGCGATAACTGAAGGTAGAGAAGATTTGGCTGAAGCTGCTGTTTCGAGGCAAATTGACCTGGAAGCCCAAATACCGATTTTGGATAATACGATTAAGGGGTTGGAGAAAGAAGAGCTTGAGTTGGAAAAGTATGTTTCTGCATTAAGCTCAAAGAAACGTGAACTAAAGCAGGAATATGCAAATTTCAAAAAGATGAAAAACGAAAGAAACACTTCATCTTATGATACCGCAAATTCTGGAAGTAGTTCCAAATATTTAGATAGAACAATTGGAAAAGTTGAAGGAGTTTTCGACAGGTTACTTGATAGAGAAAGTATAGCTTTTAGTGCAACGAGTGAAAAGCAGCTTGCTGAACTTGAAGAGCTTGCCAGAAAAAAAAGGATTGAAGAACGACTTGCTATGTTCAAAAAAACCACAACTGGAGAGTGATGTACAAACATGTATGAGCTGTATAAAAATATGTACGAGCTGTTATTAGTAAAAGATAATTTCCCTTTTACTTTAGCATTAACTATCGTATTGTTTATTACGGTGCTTGAAATTGTATCACTTATATTTGGTATCGGACTTGAAGCTATTTTAGATACCATAATTCCAGATATACAAATACATAGCCCGGAGCCTACATTTCTTAGCTGGCTTGGAGTAGGCAAAGTTCCCATTTTGTTTGTAATAATGATCTTTTTAACTGTATTTGGGTTAACAGGGCTACTGTTTCAAACGATAATTTATAGCATTATTTCATTTTACATTCCTTGGTATTTTGCTGCTATTTTTGCTTTTTTGGTTTCGCTTCCTGTGCTTAAATTTCTAACTTCAATTTTAGAAAAAAACTTTCTCAAAGATGAAACATTTGTCGTTTCAGAGCAGTCGTTTATTGGCAAGGTTGCTACTGTAATAAGAGGTAAAGCCAGAAAAGGGATGCCAGCCGAAGCAAAGCTTCAGGACAAACACGGGCTCACTCACTACATACTTTTGGAGCCAGAGGAAAGTGGAAAAGAGTTTTGTCAAAATGAAAAAGTTTTAATTGTGAGCAAAGAGGGGGCTGTATTTAAAGTTATCAAAGCGCCGGAATCGGTATTAAACTAATAATATTCATCACACACTATTTTGTAGGAGGAAACCATGGTTGGTTTTAATCAAATCTTTCTGATTGCAGCAGGCGTTGTAATACTATTTGTATTTTCAGGTGCTATGATCGCCAAACTCTATACGAAAAGTTCAAAAGAGAGATCGTTTGTAAGAACTGGCTTTGGTGGACAAAAAATTATCATGAATGGTGGTGCGCTTGTACTACCAGTACTTCACGAGATTATTAAAGTAAACATGAATACGTTACGTCTTGAAGTTAGGCGTGCAAATGAACAGGCACTTATAACGCGTGATCGCATGAGAGTGGATGTAACGGCAGAGTTTTATGTACGTGTAAAACCGACAGCTGAGGCTATAGCAAACGCTGCACAGACGCTTGGACGAAGAACAACAGAAACTGGTTCTTTAAAAGAGCTTGTTGAGGGTAAGTTCGTCGATGCATTAAGAGCTGTAGCAGCAGAGATGGCCATGGAGGAACTGCATGAGCAAAGAGTCGATTTTGTACAGAAGGTTCAGGCAGCTGTTTCTGAAGATCTATTAAAAAATGGACTTGAACTTGAATCTGTTTCTCTAACATCTTTGGATCAAACCAGAAGGGATTTGCTAAATGCTCAAAATGCCTTCGATGCAGAAGGTTTGACTAAACTTACCAAAGCAATTGAGGACAAGCGTAAGGAACGAAATGATATAGAACAGGATACAGAGGTAAAGGTTAGGCAAAAAAATCTTGATGCAGAACTGGTTAAACTTGATCTTGCAAAGAAAACCGAATATGCTCAACTTGCTCAAGCAAGAGAGGTTGAAGTAAGAAAATCTCAGGACAGTATGGAAACTCAAAAACAGCAATCAGATAATATGCGTTTGGCTGAAGAGGCATTGATTGATGCTAACAACAAAATAGAATTAGCCAGAATAAATTCTGAAAAAGTTATAGAGCAGCAAAGGATAGAAAATGACAGAACAATACAAGAAAAGGAAATTGAAAAAAGTAAAATGATACAAAGAGCTGAAATTGTCCGGGAAAAGGAAATTAAGCTTGATGATCAGGATCGTCAGATTGCAATCGCAGAAAAGTCTAAAGCACAATCAACGGCTCAGGCTCAAGCGGATAAGGCACGAGCCGACGCAGTAAAGGCACAGGAAGAAGTGGTCACAGTCAGAGAAACTGAAGTAGCTGATCGTAAGAAACAGATTGAACTTATTGAAGCAGAACAGGCTGCACAGCGTGAGGCTATTGGTATTACGGTGGCCGCTCAGGCGCAAAAAAGTGCTGCGGATGACAAAGCTGCCGCTATTAATGTTGGCGCAAAGGCTGAGGCAGAAAAAACACTGCGCATTGCTCGGGGACAAGCTGAATCAGAAGTTGTGCTTGCTGATGCACATAAACAAAAATACCTTGCAGAAGCTGATGGAAAGCGTGCTCTCCATGAGGCAGAAAATCTGCTTTCTCAGGATATTATCGACATGAAAATAAGACTGGCCACTATAGAAAACATGGCCTCCATTATTGCTGCAAGTATGAAACCTGTTGAAGCAATAAAAGACTTTAAGATCATACAGGTTGATGGATTCACCGGCGGAGGAGGAGCAAAAATTGACCCCACCAGCTCAACTCAAAATGCAAGTTTTGCCGATCAAGTTGTAAGCAGTGCTTTAAGATACAGAGGGCAGGCGCCTATGGTTGATGCGTTGTTAAAAGAAATTGGTATGTCGGGAAAAGATATAGGCTCACTCACCGGAGCAATAAAAAAGGATTTAGCAGCTTCTGGGCAGAAAACTCAATCTCATTTAAAGGAAAATCCAAAGGAATTTAATACCGGTAAAGGTGAGATTGGTGATTCGGCTCAAAAGAAAACGCCTGCTGCCTCAAACGATTCTGCATCTTAATAGTATTATCGTAGTCTATGGTCTTTAAAGTGGTGAGACTGTAGACTACGTATCAAAAAAGCCCGGTAAACAGTATGTCCTAGGAGCTTATTTCATTGAAAACTTGATTTCAAACTTCTCAAATACGACTTTTATATACTGGTGATTGTTTTGAAAAAGATAAATAAGGAAGAAAGCTGAATAGAACCTCAAAAGTTTAACAATTTCTACAATCCTGAACGTAATGCTTTTAATACTTGTACTTTAATCATTTTAACTACAGATCCGGACTAATTTATGAATATAACAAAACTGGTTATTCCACTGACAGTAATCTCTTTATTCTTATTTTCATGTGCTGGTACACAAAAGAGTCGAAGAACACCAGGTGTGATAGATTGTTCAGAGAAGCTTGAAGATGCTATAGAGGCATATCAGAGGGGCAATCATGGAGAGGTTATAAGAGTTTTGGATGATGTGAGGTATCAGTGTGGTGGTAGTCCGATAATGGACTCTGTGCACTATTATTTAGGTATGAGTTATTTTAATCGAAGACAGCCACTGGATGCAAGAACAGAATTTGAATACCTTCTTCGTGAATATCCCTATTCCCAGTTTGCCCCCAAAGCTCTTTATAGGATGGGTTATTTGGTTTACCGGGAATCCAATCCACCAGATCGTGATCAGAGAGAAACAATGGAGGCAATTAATCTGTTTAATCAGTTTCTTGATACCTATCCGCGAAATGAGTTTGCAGATAGTGCTCAGTATTATTTAGATGCTGCTGTAGAGAAATTAGCTGAAAAAGAGTATAAAAATGCCCGTTTTTATAGTCGTCAGGGGAAAAATGAAGCGGCATTGGTTTATTACAATTCTCTGATTTCAAAATTTAGCTCCTCTTCTTTTGCTACAAAGGGTATAATAGAGATGGCAGAAATTTACTATGATGCAGGTAGGAAAAGCGAAGCCGCAGAGGTATTAAATAAACTTGAAGGGCGAGAGATGGATGAATCCATGAAAAAACGAAGTAGTACTTTAAAAAGCAGACTCGAAAACTAACCAATTTTCTAAGGTTTATCCTTCCAAAACTGAAAAAATGAATAAGCCAGTTCTAGGAATTCTGGGCGGTATCTTCAATCCGGTTCATTATGGTCATCTCTCAGTTGCTTCTATGGCAAGGGATCATTTCAATCTGGATAAACTTCTGTTTATACCCTCCGGTACTGCTCCGCACAAAGAAAATGTAACAGTTTCACCTCAACACAGGGTAAAGATGCTGAGCTATGCACTCAGTGATTTTGAAAAGGGAGAAATCTGGGAAGGTGAAATAGAGCGCAATGGTTACTCCTATACCGTCGATTCCTTAAAAATTATTGAACAAATATTTCCGGACCGGGAATATTTGTATGTAATTGGATCTGATAACCTAAAGGAAATCAAAAGCTGGAGAGATTACAAGACTATCTTAAAAATGGTAACCCTTTGTGTGGCACATCGTCCTGGGTACCAGGACGAAATTCCTGATTACCTCTCAGGGGCTAAAATAGTAACCATTCCTTCCCCAAACTGGGGCTTAAGCTCTTCAATGCTTAGAGATTATCTTAGAAAGGGACTAAGTTGTCAGTACTTAGTACCCAATGATGTTCTTCGATATATAAAAAAAAACAATCTCTATGTCTGAGAACGATAAAAAAAGAGGCAAACCATTCATAGGTGTTTATTTTAAATGCTGCAATATGTATGGTAGAATCTATATAAACAGTAAAAAGAGTGCATACGAAGGTAGGTGCCCTAAGTGTTTTAGAAAAGTTGCCTGCCTTATAGCTTCCCACGGAACCAGCTCCCGGTTTTTTGAAGTACAGTAAAATCCATATTTTTGTGTCCTGCAAATACAGTTACACCTAAAAGACCTTAAAGATGACAATGTATAAAAAAACAAAACACATTCGAAAACCTGCTGTTGCCGGGAAATTTTACAGCGCTTCTAAAACCATGCTTCTAAAAGAAGTGAAGAGTATGTTAGATGCTGTTCCAAATGAAAGAACGGATGTGCGCCTTTTGATTAGCCCCCACGCCGGGTATATCTTTTCTGGTGTTGTTGCGGCCAAAGGTTTTAAATTGGTTAGTAAAGAGATAAAGAGGGTATTTATCATTGGTCCATCTCACCACAAATTTGTGAATGGAATACACATATCCGATGCTCATTTTTATTCTACCCCCTTAGGGGATGTAGAAATTGATCTCCAGGTGGTAAATAAATTAAAATCAAATACACTAACGTGTAATACAGCTGATGCTGATTCACTGGAGCACTGTATTGAGGTACAGCTTCCATTTCTTCAGGTACAGCTTGATGATTTTTTATTAATACCTATACTTGTGGGAAAAGTTGATCCAAAATGTGTTGCAGATTTAATTTCTCCTTATATTGATTGTAATACTCTTGTTATTGCATCGTCTGATCTTTCCCATTTTAAAAATCAGCAAGATGCCAGACACATTGATGATAACAGTATAAAGACTGTAATAAAAGGTAATGCATATGAATTCATTGATGGTTGTGGAGAAAATGCCATACGCGTAATTATGCATTTGGCTAAAAAAATGAATCTTACTCCTTCTGTTTTGGATGCCCGAACATCCTTTGATACTGCACCTCAATTTGGATCAGGACAGAGAGTTGTTGGCTATACATCTATTGCTTTTTTTTAAGGAAATGCTCCATGGGTGATAAATTCAATTTTTCTTTATTCAAACACACACAAGATTATCTTCTTGCCTCTGCAAGGCAAAGTATTGAAACTGCTGTGTGCAACAATACCACAATGGCCGAAAAAAAACCTCAAGAGAGTGTTCTTAACCAACCGTATGGTAACTTTGTTACTATCACCATTGCAGGTTCATTGAGGGGTTGTATTGGATGCATTGTGCCTGTACATGCATTATATCTAAGCATTATTGATAATGCCAAAAAGGCTGCATTACATGATCCCCGTTTCGCACCACTTTCTGTTGATGAGCTAAAAGAAATTCAAATCGAAATCTCAATTCTTAGCACTCCTGAAGAACTGTTATATGATACACCGGAAGATCTTTTACAATTATTAAACAGTGAAACTGATGGGGTTATATTAAAAAAAGATGGTAGAGAAGCCACATTTTTACCTCAGGTTTGGAAACAGTTACCAGATAAGGAGATGTTTTTAAAAAAACTGTCACTGAAAGGTAATATGGGACCCAATGGGTGGAAAAGTGCTCAGGTTTTTAAATACAAGGTGCTTCACTTCTCTGAAAAAAAAGGGATAGAGTCGTAAGAGTTTAACTGTTCCCTCATTCTATAATAACTCGCAAGTACTCTCTCATAGTATCCAACTGAAAGCGGTTCCTTTCTGATTAAATATCCTCTTATTGTACCGGGGCCTTGATTGTAAGCCAGAAGCCCCAGTTTAAAACTACCAAACTGGCTTATAAGTCTTGTTAGATACGCAGTACCTATAACCGTATTTATCTCAGGGTCAAAAAGATCATTAGGGGAGAGGTTTTCTATTTCAAGGAAATCTGCAACTTCAAGAGCTGTATTATATTTGATCTGCATAAGCCCAAGGGCCCCACTAAGTCTTCCACTTCTAAATCTTCCCAAAGCATTGGGGTTAAATGAACTTTCGACCTCTATAACTGCTAGTAACAATAGTGGATCATATCCAAACTGCCTACTGTTTTTTAAAACGATATCTGTTAGACGATAAATAGTATTTGGTTGAACATTTCTTCTGATAGTCGATTTAAGTACAGCTGAAACATGGTACCTTTCTTGTAAATCTAACAAGTCTTTTCTGAGGTGGATTGTATCTTTTTTGTGATTAGCAATCTGTGTATCCAGATCTCTTAAAACAAATTCTTTTCTAATAATTACTGAGCCAAGAAAAAGAAGGCAGATAAAGATAAGTGAAGCAATGATAAAAGAAAATAATTCAGATACCCATATTTCACCTTTTCTAAAGGTCACAAAGGCTTTTGCTGATTTTTGAGGTGAGCCTTTACTTTTCTTTTTCACGAAGAACCCCTAACTGTTCCAGAGGTCGTATGCGCTCTTGTAGATAGTTTATTTCTATAAGAGCTTCCTCTTTCCAGTGTGTTAGTTCGTGCAGTTCATTCTGTTGCTCATGAATTTTTTGGTTTTGGATGTTTATAATATATAAAAGTGAAAAAAACCAACCACCAAGAATTATTAACATACATACCGCAAGTGGTTTGGATATTCTAAATCCGGTTTTTCGGTTAAGGGTATTACCTGTCCGGCGAAGAGAATAAAACAGTTCTCTTTTATTTATAAACTCAGAGTTTGAGTAAATGGAGAAGATATTACTATAGGGAAGAAATGAATCATGTACCAAATCGTTTTTGAATACAAGCTTTAGCTCACCTTTTTTTCCTTTAAGGTTGTTTAGTAAGTTAACAAAGAACGGTACAACCTTATCTCCAATAAAATCAATCCTCTCTAGATCAAAAACGAAAGATCTGCTACCATCATCAATAAGCTTAAATATCTTCTCCCGTACGCTTGGTACCTCTTCATTATTAAAGGGCCCCGAAAGGGTGACCCATATTATATCATTTTTGCACTCTAGAATAATATCAAGGGATTCAGATAAAATCATTTAATAAACCTTTCGATTTGATTTTACTGAATAAAAGTTTACCAACAAACGACCAGGATGAATTTCTTTTCAATTTGATTGGACAACATAGGTAAACTGGCGTACCAAATGGTTGATAAGGAATAGAATTCTGGTCGTAATTACCCGGCGGCATGATAACATTGACTTTTTTCTGTGTTTTGAAAGTTAGCTTAACACCGGTTAAACAATCTTCTATAGACCATTTTGATGCTTCATTTAATTGAATAAACTCTTTACCAATAGAGTTATATCTCGATTTATCATGAATCAAAGTTGTGGCAGAGTTGAAAACTCCAGGGAGAGCAAAAGACATTTCTATAACAAACAGAAAAGTAACATCAGTTAAAGATGGATTATTCAGTTTGTAGGCAAAGGAGAGAATTGAATCCCCTTCATCGAGTCCAAAAACTTTTTCAAGATGTAGAGGGTGCTGTTTATCTTTAAACAAAAATGAACCCTGTCTATTCAATACAACTTTTACACCTGAACTTGATTTTTTAAATGTATAGTCATATGGTGCATCTGAAAAATTTCCTGAATCATTTATATCATTTTCCAATAGATGAGAAGAAAAAGGTTGATCTGGAAAAACTCTGTCTATAAAGGATAATTTGGAATTGTTAGGTGATATAACATCTGGTTTATTACTGGTATTGGGATTATAAGCAGCGCATACATTAAAGGAGCGATCCTTATAATCCAATGCATAGACACGCGCTCCTTTTTTGTGGTCAATATAAAGCTTAAGGTTTTTATTTGACATAATAATGCTTTTATAGCCATTCCTCAAAAAGTCAATCAACCGGATTTGTCCACAGTGAGTTTGTTTTCTCTGAATTTCCCGATCGATATCAATAAGTCTTCCATAAGACCACAATCGGTCCTTTATATGGCTGAACCCTGAAACAGGTGATGGTAAAAACCTGTTAATATCCTGCGCAAAGTATAGCATTTTCTTAAGTCTGAAGAGATTTTTGCTTGCAGAGTAATGGGAAATATCGTTACACACCTCCATCAATTTGCGCTGTATAAGGCTTATCTGGTCGTAACAGTGCAGGTGATTTAAAAAATAGGCATCCCAGGGTTTATTATTTGTGCGTACAAGGCATGAGGGTAAAAAGTAAAGACCTAGGGGTGGAGTGTTTCCAAGTACCTCCTGCACCCGGGAGGGCTGAATATGGAGAATGTTTTTGCTTATTTCTTCAGAAATTTTTGTAAGCCACTCATATTGTTTAGTTTTTTCTTCAGGATCGAGAGAGAAGAGGTATTTGACTATGAATGTAGAGTTATTAAGCTCTGCGGTACTATTTTCCTCAGATTGTTTCTCAATCCAATCCTTTAAGCTCTCCGGAGCATTGTAGCGATGAAACGCTGTGTAGGGAAAAAATGCTATTGAACTACCCGTATGCTCTGTGATCCAATAGCCGTGACTGTTTTGGTGTTGTTTAGAGAGCAACTCTTTTGATACCACTGCATATTTGATTCCACATTTTCTGAAAATATCGATCTGTGAGGGTTCCCAGTTTGAGAATGGAGGTGAATAACCCATTGGAGCGTAACGGGTTAGGTCCTTAAATACCGAAGCTCCATAGTGAATATTCTCTGCGCTAAGCCATTGGGGAGAAAAGCTGAGGAAGGGTTCGGTATATCCGGTCGGAATCCATTCGATAAGTCCTTTTTTTTGGATATCTCTAAGAACAGATAATTTAAAGGGATCGATAAACTCAAGAATATAGGCCGGAAGAATCAAATTAAAACGCAGGTGCGCGTGGGTGTTACATAAATTCGCTATGTTTTCTGAAAAACAATTGATCCCCTCCTCAATAACATCTCTTGTCATGAGGCTATTTTTGTATGGCTGAAGCAGCAGTATGAGTGTGTGGCGTTTCATACATAGAATTTATAATGAAGCCAGCAATTGATCAATAATTTTTGAAAGTTTTAGATAAACCCTCCTGTTTTAGTTGTTTTCCTTGATGCGGTTAGGCTTTCTATTTATATTATAGAGTTCTATTTACTTAGCTCCAAGTTGTTTTCACCGTCAACATAAAATGCGGAGGATTTAATGGCAAAAAAGTACGTTTATTTTTACGGACCAGGTAAGGCTGATGGAAAAGCGGATATGAAAAATCTGCTTGGTGGTAAGGGTGCAAACCTTGCTGAAATGTGTAATCTGGGACTACCTGTTCCTGCTGGTTTTACAATCACAACAGATTGTTGTACCGATTATTTTGCAAACGGCATGAAATTTCCTGCAGAGATGGAAGAGCAGGTATTAAAAAGTTTGGCTGAAACTGAGAAAGCGATGGGAATGAAATTTGGTGATTCCAAAAATCCTCTTCTTATCTCTTGTCGTTCAGGTGCAAGAATGTCTATGCCCGGGATGATGGAAACTGTTCTCAATATCGGTCTTTGCTCAGAAACAATCCCCGGTCTTGTTGAAAAGACCAAAAATGAGCGCTTTGTGTATGATTCATACCGTCGTTTGATTATGATGTACTCCGATGTTGTTATGGAGAAAGCTGAAGGAATCGAAGCTAAGGGTGGTGTTAGCATTCGTCTGCAGCTTGAAGAGATCATGGAAGAGCTTAAGAAAGAAAAAGGTTACAAACTCGATACCGACCTTACTGTAGATGATCTTAAGTCGCTTTGTGACACATTCAAGAAGCATATCAAATCTGCTCTTGGAAGTGAATTTCCCGACAAACCAATGGATCAGCTTTGGGGTGGAATTGGTGCAGTGTTCAAAAGCTGGAACGGAAAACGTGCCATCTCTTATCGTAACATTGAAGGTATTCCACACGAATGGGGTACTGCAACAAACGTGCAGGCTATGGTGTTTGGGAATATGGGTGATTCATCAGCTACTGGTGTTGCTTTTACCCGTAACCCTGCAACCGGGGAAAACAAATTCTTTGGTGAGTACTTAGTGAACGCACAGGGTGAAGACGTTGTTGCGGGAACACGTACACCTGCACCTATTAATGAAAGTACAAAGGGTGAACAGAATGCCCATTTGACTTCTCTTGAAGTTGGAATGCCTGAGCTTTATAAAGAGCTTGATGGAATTCAGAAGAAACTTGAAAAACACTACCGTGATATGCAGGACCTTGAATTCACAATTCAGGAAGGTAAATTGTGGATGCTTCAGACACGTGTTGGAAAACGCACAGGTACTGCTGCTTTGAATATGGCGATGGATATGCTGGATGAAAAACTCATCCAGGAAGAAGATGTGGTGATGAGACTTAAGCCAGCTCAGCTCGATGAACTTCTTCACCCAATTATCGATCCTAAATCAGAAAAGGGTGCAGAAGCTATTCTTAAAGGATTACCTGCAGGACCAGGTGGTGCAGCTGGTAAAATAGTATTTACAGCAGAAGATGCAGTTGAATGGGTAAACAAAGGTGAGCAGGTTATATTGGTACGTGAAGAAACAAACCCTGAAGACATTGAGGGTATGCGTGCTGCCATTGGTATCCTGACTGCTCGTGGTGGTATGACAAGTCATGCTGCACTTGTTGCACGTGGATGGGGTAAATGCTGTATCGTTGGTGCAAGTGATTGTGAAATCAACCTTAAGGAAAAAACACTCAAAATCAACGATAAAACCCTTAAAGAGGGCGATGTAGTAACACTTAATGGTACTAAGGGTTACGTCTACAGCGGCGCTCTTGATATGATTGATGCTACTGAGAATCCAAGATTCCAAACGTTCATGAACATTGTTGATAAGTTCCGTAAGATGGGTGTTCGTGCAAATGCTGATACACCTGAAGATGCTACTATAGCTCAGTCTTTTGGTGCTGAAGGTATAGGACTGATGAGAACTGAACATATGTTCTACGGTGAAGGTAGTGATGAGCCACTATTTTATCTGCGTAAAATGATACTCAGTAACACTTTAGAAGAACGTAAGAGCGCACTCGATCAGCTGCTTCCATACGTGAAAAAAGATATGAAGGCTACCATCGAAGCTATGAAGGGTATGCCTGTTACAATTCGTCTGCTCGATCCACCTCTTCATGAATTTGTACCTCAGAGTGAAGCAAAGCAGAAGGAAGTTGCTGATGCTCTCGGTATTTCTCTTGAAGATGTGAAAAAACGTGGCGATTCTCTCCATGAAGTTAACCCAATGATGGGACACCGTGGTGTTCGTCTTGGTGTAACTTATCCTGAAGTTACAGAAATGCAGATCCGTGCTATTCTGGAAGCTGCTGCTGAACTTAACAAGGAAAACAAAAAGTGTCTTCCTGAGATAATGGTTCCTGTTACATGTGATGAAAAGGAACTTAAAGATCAGAAAGCACTGGTCGAGAAAATCGCAGAAGAAGTAAAAGAAAAGTTCAAAATCGACAAACTTGAGTATCTCTACGGAACAATGATCGAAATTCCACGCGCTGCATTACTTGCAGATCGCATGGCCGAAGATGCTCAGTTCTTCTCTTTTGGAACAAATGACCTTACTCAGATGAGCTTTGGTTTCAGTCGTGATGATATCGGTGGGTTCCTTAGTGAATACCTCGATAGAAAGATCCTTAAAGACGATCCTTTCCAGAGCATCGATCAGGACGGAGTAGGACAACTGGTAGAATACGGTGTGGAAAGAGGAAGAAAAACCAAGCCAGAATTAAAGATTGGTGTTTGTGGTGAACATGGTGGAGACCCCGATTCTGTTGAATTTTTCCACGGACTCGGTCTTAACTATGTAAGTTGCTCTCCTTACCGTGTACCAATTGCACGTCTTGCAGCTGCTCAGGCAGAAATTAAGGCTAAAAAAGCTTAAGTATTTGCTAAAAGTAGTTAGCTAAAATTGAGGCAAGGTCTAATTAGAGACCTTGCCTTTTTCGGTTTATTGTTTATGAAAGGATAAAGAATTGATAGATTTTGACCTTCATGTTCACACAATTTTCAGTAAGTGTGGGATTCACACTGTACTGGAGTTGATAAACCAGGGCCGTGCTTTAGGTATGAAAGGAATTGCCATTACTGATCACGGCTTAACACTTGGTGGAAGACTGAATAATCCTTTTTTTGAAAGGTTCAAATCGCCCTTTAAGGATTTTGATGTACTAAAAGGGGTGGAGTGCAATATAATAGATGAAAACGGAGCGATTGATACCCCAGACTCATTTATGCCATTTATTGATGTTGTGCTACTGGGAATACACCCAAACACTCAAAAAAAAATGGACTCATCTCAGTATACAGAAATGCTTATAAAAGCAATCGATAAAAATCCATCTATCGATATAATCACACATCCAAATGATCCCTCTTATCCAGTTAATTATGAGGAAGTCGCACGGGTTGCCAGAAAAAACGGTGTTGCTCTGGAATTGAATAACTCTAAAATCATGTACAAAAGAAGTACTGTTGAGAATACATTGAAATTGGTCGAAGCATGCAAAAGTACCGGATGCACAATGGCTGTATGCAGCGATACTCATGCAATTCATGAGCTTGGAGATGATTCCTACGTTACACCCTTATTGGATAAAGTAGGGTTTCCTGAAGAGTTAATCGTTAACAGAGATACAACTACAACCTTGCAGTTTATTGAAAGTAGAAAAGAAAGAAAAAGAGCTTAATAATCTCTAAGTGGATAAGTAGCTTCCTTTATATGGTGTGCTCCCTCTTTTCCTAAGGTGCTTGAGTAGAGATGAAATTCGGTGACTGTAAATGAGTCAGTGGAAAAAAGGCTGTTTGCACTTATGAAATTAACAATTCTTTCGAGAGGTGACTTGTTTAATCGTGCAACAGTAATGTGAGGAGAATACTTTCTACCCTCCGGAGCAATCCCCGCTTCTGTAATGACTTTATCGATTTTGGCTTGAAATTGAAGAAGTTCTGGATTTTCTGCTATTCCAAACCATAGGACCCGTGGATGTCTTTTTGGGGGAAAATATCCCACCCCTTTAAGAGCCATACTAAAAGAGGAAGAAGACACAGATTTAAGAGATAAATGTATTCTGTCTGCTATATCATTCTGTACATCACCAATGAAACGAAGTGTTAAATGTAGCTGCTTTTCATCTATCCACTTTGCACCAGGTATAGCATGGTAGGTTTCAATTAATTGATCCTTAATGTCTTCAGGAAGATCTATGGCAACGAATAAACGGGGCATATATTTTCTCCTGAGGTGAAATAATGAGTATTGTATAATATATATTAGGTTAAAGATACTAATTATTACAATAAAAACCCTTTTCTCAGACTTAGTATAATTTTTTTGGGGAGTAAAAAATGATTTCTGTTGTTTCTACAGCCCAAATGAGAAATATTGATAAGGAAACAATAAATGGTGATTTGACCGTAGGTTATTCTCTGATGCTTGAAGCGGGTAGGGGAGTATTTGAAGAAGCTCGCAAGATGCTTGGCTACAGAGACAAAGCTAATGTCGCAATTTTTTGTGGAAAAGGGAATAATGGTGGTGATGGGTATGTAGCAGCGAAAATGCTTATGGAAAATGGATACACGGTTATCGTTTTCTCACTTTACGATATCAGTGTTTTAAAAGGTGAAGCTAAAGTGGCATCTGATGAATACTTGGAAAAAGAGGGCACTGTACGTGTAATAAATGATACAGAAATGAACTTCTTTCCCGATAATTTTGACCTGATCATTGATGCCTTACTGGGAACTGGAGTAAAAGGGGATCCTGGAGGTGTTTTGGCCAATGTTATCAGGCTTATAAATGAGTTGAACATTCCAGTACTTTCGGTAGATACTCCTTCTGGCCTTAATGGGGACACCGGTCAATGTGGAAACCCATGTGTTCGTGCTGATCGTACTATTACAATGGGTTTTCCGAAAATCGGACAGTTCTTCTATCCCGGTAGAGATAAAACCGGAAAGCTTATTACCAGAACCCTTTCCTACCCCGAAAAAATTGTATCTGCTAATTTAAGAGATTCATTTTTGCCAACAAAGAGTGCTTTTGCAGAATACCTTCCAGCAAGAAAAAGTGCTGGCTCAAAATTTGAACATGGCTTAGCACTGCTCATATCTGGCTCAAAGGGAATGAGCGGATCGGCTACACTTGCAGCAAATGCGGCCTTTCGTACTGGTTGCGGAATGGTTCATATGGGATTACCTGAATCTCTCATTGATATTATGTCCGTAAAATTAACCGAAACAGTTCTTCATCCCATGGAGCAAACGCAATCCGGCACTATTTCAACAGATGCATTAGAAAATTTTATCAACTTAGCTTCTGGAAAAGATGCTATCTGTATTGGGCCTGGGTTATCTCACAATTTGCAAACAACTCAATTCATTCGAAAAACAATCACTAAAACTCAGGTACCGATAGTGTTAGATGCAGATGGCATTAATGCTTTTAAGGATAAAAGTGAAGAATTGATGGAGCATAAAGGGGAAATAATTATAACTCCACACAGAGGTGAGTGGAAAAGAGTATTTGGGGAACTACCCACTGATCCTCTTAAACTCATCGATATATTAAAAATAACAGCTTCTAAATACAACATAACTATCTTACTTAAAGGTAATCCTACCATAGTTGCCGGTCAATCCGGCTCTGTATTTATTCTACCATTTGGTTCTTCTGCTCTTGCAACTGCGGGCAGTGGAGATGTGCTTTCTGGAATAATAGTATCATTACTTGCCCAGGGAGTAAAACCGATTGAAGCAGCAATATTAGGACAATTTATTCATGGTGAAGCAGCTAAATACGCAAGTGAAGAGATGACCGAATATTCTGTTATAGCCAGTGATTTGCCACACTATATACCAAAGGTTTTTAAAGACCTGCTTGTGCTAAAAACTGAAGCTAACAGTGCCTGACGCAAAACGTTCGATACCCTTTTGTGTTTTCAGTTCAAAAAAACCATCGTTAGTTACAGATTCAAATATCCCACTGTTGCCATTAATTCGGGCTGGCTTTCCTGCTCTATATAACAGAGATTTATATTGAGAGTGTGATTTTTCGACAGTTTGAGCTTTCAAAAAACAAAATTGTTCAGCAATACTTTTCAGTAAGTGGTCTATAGGAGTAATTTGGTTCGATTCGATTAGTAATGAACTTGCTATGTTTTTTAAACTATCAGGAAAAGCAGTTTCGCTAATATTTACGTTAAGACCGAAACCAATAATTATATGTTTTGTTGACTGAGGCATTGGTTCAAGTAAAATACCGGCAATTTTTTTGTCATTCCAATAGATGTCGTTTGGCCACTTTATTCTTATTGGAGCATCTGGATAGTATTTGAGAATAGAGTTGCATATTGCAAGCGAAATAGCTCTGTTTTG
Organism: Chitinispirillales bacterium ANBcel5; assembly: GCA_029688955.1. Lineage (NCBI taxonomy): Bacteria > Pseudomonadati > Fibrobacterota > Chitinispirillia > Chitinispirillales > Chitinispirillaceae > Cellulosispirillum > Cellulosispirillum alkaliphilum. The sequence goes on from JARUKZ010000016.1 coordinate 80,746, forward strand.
ACTGAAGTGCAAGGAAATGTCCTCAATAGGTGAAATGATACTAACCCACAGTCCACCTCTTACACTGGAAAAAAAAGACTTACCCCTACGTCCTTTCCCACACGTTTGAACATCTGCCTTGATTATAAACACACCATTTTGGGGCAGAGATGAAAGCTTCTTGGCATATTCGTTAGTAGAATCAATACTGGGAAAGGCATAGATACGTTCAATAAAATTACCGTTCTCAGAAAGGGTGGTAGACATGCCAGCACTTTTTGGAGGAAAAAAGAAAAAACAGGGAATAGATGTTTCCATCTGTTCCCTTAAAAAACTATTAGTTATCCCTCTTCAGCGATTAGAAGAGTTTGTGGATCCAACTTAAGATGCAAATCATCTTTCGCAGGGATGATATCGTGATCCTTTATTAAATGGAGATGAACATGTGTGTCATGGGGTTCCATTTGAATAAGAATAGCAATATTATCCTGAAAACTCTTTAGTATAAGAGGGATTCCATTTTCATCAGTTTTGTTATCATCTCTTCTAACAGTTGCGCTGAACCATACTTCAATGTTAAGTTCTTCAGCCAGGTTTTTGAAAACCTGAAACTCTTCTGGTGAGCTTTTACTGAAATCAAAACCATCGACAATGATCATGTCAGCGGAGAAGTGTCCGTCTTTAACTAAAGCGCGAATTCCATTTTGTACCTTAGAAACAGTGTCACCATACTGTTTAAAGTTCATGATAACCCTGTTTCTGGTAGACTCATCATGCAATTCATCGTAGTTATCAAGTTTGTAGCGTTGAGCTATTTCCTTGAAAATATCTTCATACCATGCAACGATATGCGAAGTATCTGAGGCAAATGAAACATGGATAACGTGTTTTTTCTGAAGTAGCTGGTCAGTGGCGATATGCACCAGGCAAGCGGTTTTACCTACTCCTTTTCGAGCAGCCAGTACACCGATATTCCCTGCACCTACACCATCATGAGTAGATTTCTCCAGGATTCTGAGCGGGCTCTTTTTGATAAGCTCATTACGTAACATAATCCACTCCTTTATATTTATTTCTTTTTGGATTCGGATTTTTTCTCTTCAAGATGTTCTTTTTTTAGCTGCTCTGAGATATTAGTCGGAACTTTACTGTATTTAAGAAATTCCATGGTAAATTCAGCTTTACCCTGGGTTAAGGACCGCAAGACAGTAGAGTACCCAAACATTTCACTAAGTGGAACCTCAGCTTCTACTATAGTAAAAGCACCTTCTTCGTTGGTAGCGATAATTATTCCACGTCGTTGGTTTATACTTCCCAGCACATTACCCTGGAACTCTGAAGGAGTTTCAACGGTAACCTTCATAATTGGTTCAAGAATTTCCGGTTTCGCTTTTTCAAAAGCTTGCCAGAAACCACCAATTGCGGCCAGCTGAAAGGCTACATCAGATGAGTCCACAGCGTGAAACGCACCATCATCAATCGTTACTTTAACTCCAACAACAGGGAAGCCAATGATTTTACCTTTGGCTAAACATGATTTAAATCCCTTATCACAGGAACTAATGAATTCAGATGGAATTACCCCGCCTTTAATCTGATCGACAAATTCGTAATCACCTTCAGTGTTAGGTTCAAGCGTACCTGCAACCCTTCCATATTGACCCGAACCACCACTCTGTTTCTTATGAGTATAATCGAAGCGAGCCGAAGTACCAACGGTCTCCCTGTATGCAACCTGTGGCATACCGGTTTCTATGTCAACTTTATACTCACGTTTCATACGTTCAATGTAAACGTCAAGGTGAAGTTCACCCATTCCTTTAATAATCGTCTCATTAGACTCTAAATCTACATAACTTCTAAATGTCGGATCTTCTTTTCCGAACCTGTTTAGTGCCTTTGACATGTTGTCTGCTGACTTTTTGTCCTTAGGACTGATAGCAAGTGATATAACAGGTTCTGGTACATACATTGTGGTCATGGTAAGATTGAGTCCCTTTTCAGTGAATGTATCACCACTGGCACAATCGATTCCAAAAAGGGCTACGATATCTCCCGCATTTGCCTCATCAATATCCTCCATTGAATTGGAATGCATACGGATTAACCGACCTACCTTAAAGCGTTTTCCGGATCTGGTGTTAGTAAGCTCAAGACCTTTTTTCACCGTACCCTGATATATTCTGATATAGGTAAGCTGCCCGTACTGTCCGTCTTCAAGTTTAAAAGCTAATGCAACGGCCGGTTTGTCTTCAACAGGATAAAGCTGAACAGGCTCTTCATTATTGCTCATATCAAGGGCTTTAGTGTCGATTTCATCCGGGCTGGGCAGATAATTAACCACACCATCAAGAAGTAGCTGAATACCTTTATTCTTATAAGCTGAACCAATAAATACAGGAGTAAGATCCAAAGAAAGTGTTCCCTTTCGGACTGCATCTCTAATCTGCTCAACGGTAGCATTACCTTCCAGGTAGCTCTCTGCGAGCTCATCTGAGTACAATGAAACCGCGTCCAGAAGCTCTTCATGCTTCTCGTTGGCTTCATCGATAAGGTGTTCGGGAATCTCATCTTCACGGATTATCTCTCCACTGGGACCATCGAAATAGACTGCCTTCATGGTAATAAGATCCACAACTCCCTCATGCTTGTCTTCAAGTCCAATAGGAATTTGCATAAGAACTGCATTGTGACCAAGTTTGTCGCGAAGCTGCTGTGTTACCCTGTAGGGGTTGGCACCCGAGCGGTCACTTTTATTAATGAACGCAAGTCTTGGGACATTATATCTCTTAAGCTGTCTATCAACAGTTATTGACTGAGATTGAACACCACCTACAGAACAGAGAACCAACACTGCACCATCCAGAACTCTAAGTGCACGCTCAACTTCGATGGTGAAGTCTACGTGTCCAGGTGTGTCAATGACATTAATTGGGTGTTCACGCCAGGATACATTCGTAGCTGCAGAGGCGATAGTGATACCACGTTCACGTTCAAGCTCCATGGAGTCCATAGTTGCTCCAACACCGTCTTTGCCTTTGACCTCATGGATGGCGTGAATTTTGTTACTATAAAACAGGATGCGTTCAGTCAGGGTTGTTTTTCCCGAATCAATGTGGGCACTAATCCCGATGTTTCGCATTTTTTTGATGTTGTACGCCATACAATAAATTCCCTCTCAAAAATTAGCACTTATTGTTATTGTTTCTTATTTCTCTAAAACCCATGGTCAGTAAATTGGTATGATGCTCCGTGGATCAAGAGGTAATTACCACTATTGCGGCCGTCTAAAATAGTATGTGCTAAATATCATGTCTATAAAAAAAATACCAATTTTAAACCTTTTTGCCTTTTCCCCAGCCCTCATCCCAAATTAACAATGAGCGCTATTTAATGTACTTAGTGCAAAAAGTATCTTATTTCGATAACAAGAGTATAAATATTTTATCCAAAAATTGTTTTTTTTAAGCTTTAGAGCAGATCATGAACCTACTCTATTATATAACTTCCCATGGTTTTGGGCATGCCGTTAGAACTGCTGCAATTGCTAATAGTTTTAGCCCCTCTGTAGACATAACATTTCGTACCAATTTGCCTGAAAGCTTCTTTAGAGAGGAGATGAAGAGACCGTACCGCCTTTTACCTGCAGAATTTGATTGTGGATGTGTGCAATTAGACGGAGTCAGTGTAGATATCGATAGTACTCTAAAAAAGTACGCAACGATTGCAAAGCGTAATGCTTCTTTGCTCCAAACAGAAGTACAGTTGTGTAATGAAATGAAAATCGATTGTATTGTAAGTGATATCACACCTTTTGCTTTTGAAGTAGCCAGTTGTGCTTCTATCCCTTCTGTTGCGGTTTCTAATTTTACCTGGTTTGATGTATATAATGACTATTGCCCCCAACATCCCTGGTTTAAGCGTCATTTAGAAAAAATTAAGGAGCAGTACAGCTTAGCTACTCTTCTTCTATCACTCTACCCTTCTTTAAACATGGGTTACTTTAAACAAATTAAACATGTCCCTGTTGTGGGCAGAGTGGGGGAGAATAAACGCTCAAAACTATCTCACTTCTACAACTTTGATCAGCAAAAAAAGATCGGACTAATATACACCGGAAACTACGGTTTAGAAAATGTCCGCTGGAAAAGGCTTGAACAGTTTAAAGATTGGGAGTTTTTTGGAGTATACCCAATTTCCCAAGCTCCCCAAAATTTCCACCTGGTTAAAAAGAGAGACTTTAGATATCAGGATCTCTCGGCTTCCGCTGACATAATACTCTGCAAACTTGGTTATGGGGTAACTTCTGAGAGTATGCTTAATGGAATACCATTGGTGTTTTTGCCCAGAGAAAACTTTGCGGAATATCCTGTTCTTAAAAAAGAGGTGCTAAGTCTTGGAATTGGAAGGGAGCTGAGTACCGATTCGTTTTTAAACCTCAGGTGGGGGGAAATACTAAAAATGGCAGAGACCAAAACAGAACAAAAAGTGGCGAGCAAAAATGGGGCAATGGTGTGTGCCAGAGAGATTGAGCAGATCGCAAAGCGGTAAGAGGTTACCAAAAAAGGAATGATTAATGCTATAAAAAAGAGGTAGTTCTAACCTTCCAAAAACAACTATACTGAGGGAGAGGTACAATGATTAAGAAGTTAGACTGGAGCCATGATAACATCGTAGCCTATGAAGCATCAGGAACTTTAAGCAAAGAGGAGAATCAGCAGGTTTTCTCTGAACTAAGAGAGATCATAGCAAAACAGGATAAAATCAGACTCTATGTTAAACTACCAGAAATAGCTTTTCCCGATCTTAATGCAATCAGTGAACGCTTAAGTTTTGCAAAAGATCATCTAAAAGATATAGAGCGCTATGTTTTGGTCAGTAACATTAAGGCAATGGAGTGGGTTTCTAAACTTGCCGGTATATTTACAGGTATTGAATTTAGACATTACTCTCTGGAAGATGAAGCACTTGCAAAAGCATGGATCGAATCAATTCATCGTTAATACTCTTGTTTAGATCATAACTTATAAAAAAAGAGCAAGCATGTTTTCAGGAAAGTATGCTAAATTTATTGCCGGCGTTATAGCATCAATCACACCTGTTCAAGAATTGTAAGCAGTTCAGCTATATCAAAGGGCTTTGTGATGAAGGCGGCGGGATCCAACTCCAGGGCCCGACGCTTTATATCACCCTCTGAATACCCGGTAATAAAGATTATCTTGGTTTGCAGTCTTTTTAAAATCTGCTCTGCAGCCTCGATACCATCACCCTTTCCAGTAAGACGAATATCCATAATCACATAATCCGGTTTGGTCTCAACTGCCTTTGAAATCGCTTCCTCTTTTGATGATGCGGTTGCACTAACATGGTAACCACTTGCCCGCAGTCTCACCTGAAGAAGCATCACCATCACCGCTTCGTCATCAACTATAAGCACAGAAGGAGAAGAGTTGTTTTTCATCATACCCTTGTCTCGTAGATGTTATCACTAAATTCAATACTCCAGTGTAATCCACCATTAGATTCGGCTCTGGCAGAACCATGCAACTGGTGTCTGGTTATTTGAAGAACAATTTGTATTCCAAGTGTCGGGGTTTTTGTGACATCAAAGCCTTTTGGTAAACCTACCCCGTTGTCTTCAATGCTCAGAAAAAGATTACCAGTGCTTAGTCTGCGAAGTGAAATAGTGATCGTACCACTTCTGCCCTCTGGGAAGGCATACTTATAGCAGTTTGAAATCAGCTCGTTAATGATTAAACCACAGGGTATTGCGATATCTATGAGACTCTCAATATCCTGAAGATCGAACTCGACTGAAATAGATTGAGATGGGGTTTTATTACTTGAAGCAACTATCTCCACCAGATCTTTAATGTAATCCTTTAAGTTTATGCGCGAGAGGCTTTTAGCTTTGTACAGTTTTTCATGCGCCAGAGCCATAGTTCGTATTCTTATTACACTGTCGTTTACAATTCTGTTTACTTCATTGCTGGAGGAAGATGCACCCTGTAGCTCCAGAAACGAGGAAATGACCTGCATATTGTTCTTCGTGCGGTGATAGATCTCCTGAAGAAGCGTCTCCTTTTCCCGTAACGACTGTTTTAGTTTATCTTCTGTTTTTTTACGTTCACTTACATCTCTTAGGCTTACATGAAGAGCTCTTTTATTTCCAAAATTAAAGGGAGCACCAAGCACATCTACATATACAGAAGTACCGTCCAGACGCATGATCTTCTCCTCCTGGAGGGGGACCGGCTCATCAAGAGTTAGCAACGTGTGAAGGCGCTCGGAAATTATTTGATGATAATCGGGGTGGTAGAGTTCAAAGGGGGACTTGCCCAAAAGCTCAGATTCATCATGTGCTCTAAATAGCCGAACTGCAGCTTTATTTACCAGAACAATTCGTTTATCCACATATACAAAAATTGCATCAGGAGAGTAGTCTATTAGATTACGAAAACGTTCCTCGCTCTCCTTTAGAGCTATCTCTGTATTTTTGCGCTCAGTTATTAGTTCTGTATAGAGTATAATACCACCGATTGAGCCACTTGATTCATACCAGGGCCTGCACTCATATCTCACCCACTCTATTGTCCCGTCATTTCTGACAAAGCTATCCTCATCCTTCTTTATTACTTCTCCGCTTAGGGCTCTTTTATGAACTGTACGCAATTTTTGTGGAAGATCAGGAAAAACGGCATAGTGGTTTTTTCCTGTTAGTTCCTGATCTTCTACCCGGTAATCCCGTTTGAATCGATCACTTACGAACTTATGGTTTAAATTTTTGTCCAAAACGGCAATGGCATTGGGATCGTATCGTATCGTGTATTCCATTAAATCCTGCCATGCCTTAATCTCAATCTCATAGTTTTTACTATCTGTTATATCCCGGACAATTCCTGCCAAATAAAGCCCCTTCCCTTCAGAACCCTCCCGGAACTGTCCAACCGCTTTTATCCAACGCTCTTTATTATCAGCTCTTATTATCCTGCACTCAATATCATAATTGTGCTTTAGGGCAACTGCTCTTTTAAACTTTTGGTCTACGGTATCTTTGTCCTGGGGATGAACATGATTGAGAAATTCTTCACAACTCCAATGTGGTAACAGCTCGTTATAGCCAAAAATTTTGTCATGTTCAAGAGTTCGATAGACAAAGTGATCTGCAAAATCAAGTTCCCATGCCCCTGTTTGACTCGCCTGGAGTGCAAATTCCATCCGTTCCCTTACTTCCCGTAATCGCTCCTCTGACTGCTTGCGCTCTGTTATCTCCTCTACAGCATAATAAAGACGCTGCTCTCTGTCCTCATCGCTTATACCATAGCCCTGAATCCAACCGGTTTCACCCGTTTTTTTGATAATACGGTATTCATGTCTGAATGATTTTTTACTTTTTAAAGCATTTTCAATGGTTCTAAGAAAATCGTCTCTGTCATGTGGGTGAATTATAGTAATAAGCCCATCTTCGTTTTCTAACTCTCCGTATTTGTAACCGGTAATAAGTTCAAAAGGCCCAAACATCCACTCCGGTTTTAGATGTCCTGATTTATCGGTTCGGTAGCAAATAGCAAAATCTGATACCAATTTAGAAATTATTCTGAATCGTTCTTCATTGAAAGCAAGTCGTTGCTGGGTTTTATATTGTTGAGTAACATCTCTGAATACCAGAACAACGCCGATTATTTCACCCCGGTCACTTCGAATAGGCGCAGCGGAATCCGTTATCTGATGTTCTGTGTTGTTTCGCGAAATAAGCACTGTGTGATTTGCAAGACCCACCACCGCTCCTGAATCAAACACCCGTGACACCGGGTCCTGAACCGTAGCGCGGGTTTGAGCATTTACAATCCTAAAAACCTCTGTTACCGGTTTTCCCAACGCCGGAGTTAAATTCCACCCGGTAAGGTTTTCTGCCGCAGGGTTCATCCTAACAACTTTTCCGCTTCGATCGGTAGCTATTACACCATCTGCTATGGAATTAAGGGTAATACGAAGGTTTTCTTCATTTGAAAGCAGCTTAATTTCGGCCTCTTTTCGTTTACTTATATCGATACCCATCCCTAAAAGACAGAGGCGACCTTTATACTCAATCCTGCGACCAGTGAACAGAAATGGTCTTGATCTCCCGCTGCGGTCATAAAAAGAGGCTTCTACTTCAGAATACCCTCTCTCAAAAACCTCCTTAATCCTCTTGGTAACCAGCTCTTTTTCTTCATTGCGGAATAACTGAAGCGGATTGATCCTCTTAACCTCTTCTTCATTGTACCCTGTTACATTTTCAAAAAAAGTATTCCACCGAAGATAATGCCCCTCCTGGTCGAAGATGTAAAATGCCCCCGGAAGACTTTCCAGAATTGCATTGGAGAGGTCCCGCTCCCTCATAATCTCCTGCTCAATTGCCTTTTGCTCAGATATGTCGGTAACGGTACCAAACAGCATCAGGGGATCTCCCTCAGGAGTTCGCGAGATCACTTTCCCCCGGTTGAGAATCCATACCCATGCTCCGCTTTTATGGCGCATTCGAATTTCCCAGTTAAACATAGGTATTTCGCCCTTTAAGTGACGTTGTAACTGTACCAATGCACCCTTTAAATCATCGGGATGAGTTAAGTTTTTCCAGGTGGAAATGCTTAAGGGGGTGAGTTCATGAAGCGTATAGCCCAGGATTTTTGCCCATGTCTCGTTACAGAGTACTTCTTCGGTAACTACATTGTACTCCCAGGTCCCGATACCGGTTGCTTCAATTATGGTCTGAAGCCTCCAGTGCTGCTCCCTTAACTTCTCTTCCGTTCTCTTTATCCCCGAAACATCAACCTGTGTACCCCAGATACGAATCAGCTTGTTGTGTTCAATTACCCCCTTAGCGCTGTTTGAAAACCATACCGTTTCCCCCTCTTTTTTGACTTCGGCGGTAATCTCTCCACATAAACAGTAATCGTTTTTTACCATTTTGGTAAAGAAACTTATGTTTTGAGGATTGAAGGTCCCACCGGCTAATTCTTTATATGATTTACCAATGATCTGATCTCTGCTTTCATAACCATACATCTTTGCCTGAGCATCGTTGCATTCTACTAATGTACTGTCAAACAACAGCTGAATTTGCTGCTTTAGGGGTAAACTAATGGAAATGGGCTCAGGAAATTCAAACAGATAAAACCCTTCAGTGGTGTTTTTAATTAAGGAGTTAGAACGCTGCTCTGAAATACGAAGGTTCTCCTCCAACAGCACCTTTTCCTTCAGGCACTCATCGTTACAAATAGTGCTTTGTGATGCTTTTTTACCCGAAACCGAAACCGAAGCGATAACAGCGATCATCGATTCAACAGATTCAGCACACCCACTGAGCTTAGAAAACGATACCCGTACCAGGTTCTTATAATTAGTTTTACCGTTGGTTTTTAAGTCGATTGTGCAGTGACCGCTTTTGTTTACTTCGCTCGCAACTTCAGTGCTAAGTACTGCTGTGTACTCAGGAGAGAAAAGGGAAAGATAGGGCTTGTTACAGACTTCACTTTCGTTGATCCTAAAAAAGCGCCTTGCACTCTCGTTTATGGAGGTAATGTTACCTGAAGAATCGGTGATAAAAACTGCAGGAGTGGTATCATCGAACCAACTAAACTCAGCATTCACGATTGTATCTCTCTCTGAGCCTGGGTTTTATGTATGTGTTTCAAATAAAGTACTCTATACAAAAAGAGCAAAACTAATGCCTGAAAATCACTTGCGGAACCAACCCTTTCTCTATCAGATTGATTGATGGCTGTAGTTTTATAGCTGTAACTGATATTTGGCAAACCAATTAGCCAAGGTCTGCCCCTTGTTTTTTTAATTCTCTTTGCACATCCTCAATAGCAACATCCCTTGAATGCACATTAGCCCTTGCTGCCAGCGCCGCACACACTCCGGCGCCCTGACCAGTGGACATCGATACAGGCATAACCCGGTAAGAAGAGTGTGCTTCATGTGTACCGGAAATACAGCGTCCCGCCACCAGTATGTTGTCAAGGTCTTTAGGAATACAGCATCGCAGAGGAATATCGTATGCCTCCCCGGGTGAAACCCTTTTAATTACAGTTCCCCGCCCCGTTGGGTTATGAATATCTATGGGGTAGATACACCGTGCAATTACATCATCAAATCTCCTGGCTTCCATAACATCCTGTGCATTCAGACAATAATCCCCCTTAATTCTTCTTGTTTCTCTTATCCCTATCTGAATACCACTTTGGATAACATAGCTTTTATTAAACCCGGGCACATATCGTTTAAAAAACTCTTCGAGGTGTTTCATTTGCCTTCTGCTTTCCCACTCGGCATAGGTAATATCCCAGATGTCGGTTCCCAAAACTCGTATAACACGCGTGCTGTTTACGCTTACTTCTCCCGGGTGCGGTGAGCCAAACAGAAGAATATCTTCACGGGGAAGATCAAGTTCACCATCCAGAGCGGCCTGTTTCACAAGATCCCACAACCCATGAACCCCTTTCCACTGATCGGGATGCATCCTGGCATAGTTTTCAAATGCTACCTTTTCGAAGTTAGTTAGTCTGAAATACAGGGTCATTGGCTGCACAAGACCATCGGTGTCTCGTCCCACATCATAGTGGCCACCCGCACTGGTGGCAACGTCTCCATCACCTGTACAATCCACAATCATCTTGGCATTAATCACCACAGGCCCCGATTTGGTTTCAAACACCACCCCTGGTTCCTTTTTCCTCATGATACATTCACTTGCAAAGGAGTGGTAAAGCACATGAACCCCGGCTTCATCAACCATCTCCATGGCAACAAATTTAAACACTTCATGGTCGAAGGGAACCACATATCCTGTTTTGTATGTAGGGGGAAGCGCCCCACCTGCTTTTACCAAACGTTCAATAAGCTCCCGCACAGCACCGGCTATTACCGGCTCCCCCCACCCGTGATCTGTTGGAAACATGCTTATATCGCCTGCATGTTGCTTTTTTGGATGTTGGGTGAAAATGGACATAAGAGGCATCACTAAAGCAGCAGTTGCACTACCCCCTAAAAAACCATACCGCTCCGCCAACACCACCTGAGCCCCAAGCTTTGCCGCACCCAGTGCGGCTCCAATACCAGCAGGACCACCCCCAACCACCAGCACATCACAGCTCTCAGCCACCACCGCTTTTCTGGCCGGAAGAAGCATGAAATTATATTTTTCTGGGCGGGGAAGAGGTGGTACGTTTATACCCTTTTACGTTTCAGATTTACTCTTTAAAAGCTCTACTACAATAGAATTATTATACTGTGCGCGTTTTTTAAGAGCTGGTAAAAAGCGATTTATTCTTTGAGCCACAGAGGATTTGTTGTCCCAGGCATGATCGATATGGGATATAAGTCTCCCTGCATTGACCAGGTGGATCGGAGGCATTTCCAGGTGAAGCTCTTCAAGGAAACTGTTTACCTTGGGTGAGTAGGGGAGGCCCACAAGAGGGATTTGATTAAGGGCCGCGAATATTAGAAAATGCAGTCTCATACCCACCGCGAAACTGAAATGAGAAAAAATTGTGAGTAGTTGACCGGCGGTGTAATCTTTCTGTAGAACTGTAGCCTGCTGGGGACGAAGCATAAGGGAGATAACCGCATGGCTGTGCTGTAAGTCTAAAACCTTTCTCTCCATGGGTATAAACACCACATTTGCATTGAAACGATCGATTATGTAATCGGCTGTGTTGGCAAGCATATCGTGATAAATGGTTTCGTTAATATCGGGAGCCGCTACACCCGGCTCCCGCACCGATATCCCCACCAGGCGTTTACCGGGATGTATTCCATCGAGCTTTAGTGTTTCTTTGTTAACAGACTGCTTCTCGAGCAAAAGTGCCGGATCAGCGGTTACCTCTATGGCTTTTCTTATTCCGATATCCTGCAAAATTCTCTTTGAGTGATGATCTCTTACCGTTATAACGTCGGCACATTCAAGACACTCTTTTATCGTTCCCTGAATAGAGCTATCATAAAGGGGGCCTGCGCTAATGGCGTAAACCATAAAGGGGATTTTTTTTTCTATAGCAAGTATCGGCTCACGTAAATAGGTTCTTGCATCCGCATCGTATAAAATCCCCCCTCCACCAAAAATCAACAGATCGAGCCTTTCCACCTCTTTGGAAGCTTCCTCCCTGGTGAGTTTTCGTACTGCAAGCGCTTTTTCCACTTTGTGGCGCTTAAGTGTATCGGCCGGATCTTTGGAGAAAACGGTTATATGAGCCTTAATAGATGAGCGAATCTGGGAAATGATGCACTGAAGGATCGCTTCATCGCCAAGATTCAAACCACCATAAGAGCCTGTTATTCCTATCTGAAAAAGGTTACTTTGCCTGGACAAGATGAACGTACTCCTTTAAAAGGATAATTATTGTCAAACACCATTTAGAGCAAAATTCATTCCTTATAGGTTCATAGCAGATATAAAGGAAAAGCAAAAGAACTGATAGCAACTGAGGCACTCTATTTGCTTTTCTTTAAGGGGATACCTACTAACAACACGACCCATCATTTAAAGCCGAAAGGAGCCTCTATTGAAAGCAATAATCTATTACGGTGTGGGAGATATACGGTGTGAAGATGTGGATGAGCCTGAAATTGAGCAACCTACCGATGCTATCGTTAGGATTACGGCATCTGCGGTGTGCGGTACCGATCTTCACATGGCCAGGGGAACATTGGGGGTTATGAAAGAGGGGACGATCCTTGGTCACGAAGGGGTAGGGATCATTGAGGCGCTTGGTCCCCAGGTTAGAAATTTCAGAGTCGGCGACAGGGTTATGATTACTCCCACCATCTCCTGTGGGTTTTGCTCCTATTGCAGAGCAGGCTATTATGCTCAATGTGACAATGCAAACCCCAAAGGAAAACTTTCCGGAACAGCATTTTTTGGTGGACCTGAGAGCAGCGGCCCCTTTCATGGGCTTCAGGCTGAGCGTGCCAGAATCCCGTTTGCATCAAATTGCATGGTTGCACTGCCCGATGCCATAAGTGATGATCAGGCCGTCTTAATCACCGATATGTTCTCTACAGGGTATTTTGGTGCAGAGGTGGCTGAGGTGAGAGATGGCGATACGGTGGCAGTTTTCGGGTGTGGTCCGGTGGGCTTGTTTTCTGTAATCAGCGCAAAATTACAGGGGGCAGGAAGGGTGTTTGCCGTAGATAACGTAAAAGGACGGCTTGAAATGGCCCAGAGCCACGGAGCAGAAATAATAAATTTCGATGAGGAAGATCCCGTCGAGGTAATTAGAGAGCTAACAGGGGGCATAGGGGTCGACCGGGTTATTGAAGCGGTGGGAATCGATGCTCAGCCGCCAAACAAAGGACCTGCTAAGGACAATTATTCACTGTACACGTCCCAGTTTGAGCAGGAGTCAAACCAACTCCCCGACAGTAAAATCAGTGAAAAAAAGGGATGGTCCCCGGGACACGCGCCTTCACTCTCTCTACGGTGGGCAGTTGAAGCTGTGGATAAGGCCGGTACCCTGGGTATAGTGGGAGTATATCCCGATGCCGCGCACTCCTTTCCCATAGGTATGGCAATTGAGAAGAATTTAACCATAAACATGGGAAATTGCAATCACCGGAAATACTTTCCCCATCTTATTGGGCTGGTGGAGAGTGGGGTGGTTGATCCTCTGGATATCTTAACCCATATAAAGCCACTTACTTTTGCTCCCAATGTGTATAAAGAGCTTGATTCAAGAGACAATGGATGGGTTAAGGTTGAGATCGTGCCCGGAATGACCGATAAGGGCCAATAGGGGAGGAACAAGATGAGAGTTGTAGTTGATGAGTGTTGCCGCGGATGTGGCTTATGTGCCAGTATATGCCCTGATTCTTTCGATGTGATCGATGGGAAAAAAGCGCAGCCACGACATAAAAGTGTCCCGGAGTATCTTCACCTTTCGTATCAGATCGCCGCACAAAGCTGTCCGGAAAAGGCCATTAAAATTTTCTCCCAGGTATAGGGGGGATACAAGGTGTCTGCACACAAAAGTGCAGACACTTAGAAGTATTCATTAAGAATTTTCAACCACCTTGGCCCATTCTGTGGGTAAACCCTGCTCCCACACTTCTATCTCCTCATGAGGAATGCCATCTTTGGCAAAGTGCAGAACACTTCTGATAAGTGACTGTGCTTGCTCTGTAGTGAGTTTAAACTGAGTGCATATTCCAGAAACAAACTGTTCAAGAGAAATATTGGTTACATTTGTCTGGTGTCCCCGCAATTTCTCATAACTGAGAGGTTCTGGAAGGTCGTTTGAGAATCGATGTGCCTGTTCTGTTTTCATCCTACTTGCAAGCGTTCCCAAAACTGCTTTAATCATAGAATCCGCAGCCTCTTCGTCCGCGACAAAATCCAGATCAAGTACCCGCTGTTTGATTGCTTGGTAATTCATACTAACCTCCCCCAAAAACATGTAAATGGGCTCTTAACCATAAAATAGTTCGGGGACAGGAGACGGTTTATTGACCGTATCAGGGGGGGGATTGTCCAGAATAGTGAGTTATAAGGGGGAAAGGTACCCTGGTACAAATGTCATACGCAGGGTACTTTTATACTCGGCTCATCTTCTTTTCTTCTTGGTGGCTTTCTTTTTCTTTGCAGTGCTTTTCTTTGCAGGGGATTTCTTTACACTGGTTTTCTTCGCGGCACTTTTTTTGGTTGCTTTCTTCCGGGGGGGAGCGGATGATTCTTTTATAATACGATACGTTTGCGGGATTGAGAGCTTAAATTTTCTGGCAATTGCTTCAACACTCGCGCCTTTATCTCTCATTGTTAAAATCTGTTGGTTTCTCTCGGGATTACCAGATGTACGTGATGGAATACCATACTTTTTACGGAGCTGATGAATCGCCTGCCGTGTTATTCCAAACTCGTCACCAATACGCGCATCGGTTTTGAACTTTTTTTGCAAACGAAGAAGCTCCGTTTTAGTAACTCTGGGCATTGTAAAAACTCCTTTTGTTTTGGATATAGATTATATAATGGAAAATGTATTCTTTATTTAACAGTTAAATTATCATCTGCCAGTGGAAAATGCATACAAAAAAAGATTATTTTTAAAAAAAAAGGATAAGACCGTTGTAAATAGATCTATTTATTTAGGATAAACACATTTTTATCGGATCAATGAACATTTAAACAATCACATTTTAGAATTGGATGATTAATAAGCAAAAGAAGTACTATTCATAGTATAATAAAACCCCTTCACTTGGGATTCAGCAAGGGACAATTTTCGATCGTTTCTAAATTATCCCCCTCTTTTCATATAATATACTGGTAAAAGAAAGCAATTCTGATGCAATCTGTTCTAAGGCACCTTTTGTTAGTATGTTAGAACATAGGGGTAACGCTGCGGGATTGTGAAAATTGTCATTTTTAACACCGAAGGTATTGGTGCTCAACGGACTGTCAGTGTTTTTCTGGCTGAATAAATGGTAAAACATATAGTTGTGTACCTAAGTCCGGATCTGCCAATTTTCAAAATATCCGCGCGCATTTCAGGTAGGAGATATCGTTTTAACAGCACGAAAAAATCTGCTTTGCCCCGGTTGTTTTTATGTGTAATCCTAACCGTTGATAGTTGTTGTTTCATGTTGTTAGGTTAGAATGTCAAAAGGGGTGCTACGGTTATTCCTTATGCAGTAAACACAGTGTTGTTCCACCCTGGAAAAGAGGGGAGAGTCCCGCACTTATTTATTTTTTTTATGGGGTTAAAGGCGATAAGATAATTACTAATTACAGTTAGTAGGAAGGATTTTTATGGGGCTAAAGGCGATAGATTGGGTCACCCCCCCTGGCCTCCGTAGCAGTAGCTACTGCGGAGGGGAGCCGGGCGTCAATGGTGTAAGCGTGAAGGGAGAATTTGATCTTGATCTTTTTTATAAGCGCTGAAAGCGCGAGATATTCGTTGGAGAGTTAGAGATTTGGATTTAGGAAAAAGAGATTTTTATGGGGCTAAAGGCGATAGATTGGGTCACCCCCGGGCGTCAATGGTGAAAGCGTGAAGGGATCCGTTTGGGGGGACCCTTGGGCTATGATCTTGGGAGGAAGGAGGAAATTGGAATACCATTCCTGTTATATATCCATATTTTTTTCGTTCTTCCATAATACTACACGAGAAAAAACCGAACGTTTGCTCTTGATCTTTTTCATAAGCGCTGAAGGCGCGTTATTCTATAGCCCGGGGTAAGCCAGTCTTCTGGCGCAGCCCCGGGTTTTGGCACACAAAAAGATCCCAAGCGCTGAAAGCGCGTAACATTCGTTGATGGTTTTTGGGATTTGTGGGAAAAAGGATTTATATGGGCGTCCTACGCTGAAGCTACGGAGGCCAGGGCGACAATATAATTACTAATGACCAAGTACTAATTAAAGATTAGGAAATAAATAAATTTCCCATTTTCCTGCTCAACGCTCACAGCTCATAGCTCATAGCTATTTAAAGCGTGAAGGGATCCGTTTGGGGGGACCCTTGGGCAATTATCGCGGGTAGGAAAGAAGATCGAAATGCGGACTTGAGCTCCTCTCCCAAGCTGAAAGCGATAGATATTATGGTGGTATTTAAATGCAGGAGTAATGAAAATCACAACTCTTTTTTTCGCTCCTTGGTCACTTAGAAATGAAAATCACAACTCTTTTTTTCGCTCCTTGGTCACTTAGGAATGAAAATCACAACTCTTTTTTTCACTCCTTAGTCACTTAGAAATAAAAATCACAACTCTTTTTTTCGCTACTTAGTCACTTAGAAATGAAAATCACAACTCTTTTTTTCGCTCCTTGGTCACTTAGAAATGAAAATCACAACTCGTTTTTTCACTCCTCGGTCACTTAGAAATGAAAATCACAACTCGTTTTTTCGCTCCTTAGTCGCTTAGAAATGAAAATCACAACCCGTTTTTTCACTCCTCAGTCACTTAGAAATGAAAATCACAACCCGTTTTTTCGCTCCTCAGTCACTTAGAAATGAAAATCACAACCCGTTTTTTCGCTCCTCAGTCACTTAGAAATGAAACTCACAACCCGTTTTTTCGCTCCTTGGTCACTTAGAAATGAAACTCAGAATTCTTTTTTTCGCTCCTTGGTCACTTAGAAATGAATATCACAACTCTTTTTTTCGCTCCTTAGTCGCTTAGAAATGAAAATCACAACTCGTTTTTTTATTTCTTGGTCGCTTAGAAATGAAAATCACAACTCGTTTTTTTATTTCTACTTCATAATGTTAAGTAATTTGGACTCTGTTTTTGATTCCTAAGTCACTTAGGAGTCAAAATTAGAACCCTTTTTTTCATTCCTAAGTCACTTAGGAGCCTCATTAGAACCCTTTTTTTCATTTCTAAGTCACTTAGGAGCCTCATTAGAACCCTTTTTTTCATTTCTAAGTCACTTAGGAGTCAAAATTAGAACCCTTTTTTTGATTTCTAAGTCACTTAGGAGCCTCATTAGAACCCTTTTTTTCATTCCTAAGTCACTTAGGAGCCTCATTAGAACCCTTTTTTTCATTTTTAAGTCACTTAGGAGTCAAAATTAGAACCCTTTTTTTGATTTCTAAGTCACTTAGGAGCCAAAATCAGAACCCTTTTTTTTATTCCTAAGTCACTTAGGAACCAAAATTAGAACCCTTTTTTTTATTCCTAAGTCGCTTAGGAGCCAAAATCAGAACCCTTTTTTTTATTCCTAAGTCGCTTAGGAGCCAAAATCAGAACCCTTTTTTTTATTCCTAAGTCACTTAGGAGCCTCATTAGAACCCTTTTTTTGATTTCCAAGTCACTTAGAAGTCAAAATTAGAACCCTTTTTTTGATTTCCAAGTCGCTTAGGAGCTAATATCAGAACCCTTTTTATAGTTCCTAAGTCGCTTTTAAGGCCAATTGAACAGACTTTTGACCAAAAACGTTACAAATTCGGGTAGTTTTTGGTTACCTGGGAAAGAAAGTGGAAAAAAAATAGGAATCAATCATCTTTCTCTTTTCCTTTTTCTGCTCAACGCTCAAAGATCGCCCCAGGTAGAGAAACCGCCCCAGGTAGGAAACCTGGGGCTAATATAGAAAACCCCTTTGGGGTATTATATATAATTCCCATCGGTTTAATCTGGCTAACAGACGAATTTGTATCTCCTATGGTTTTGTAGAACGATTGTTCCTTCCCCTTGCTCCTTCCAGCTCAACAGGGCGGTTTCTATTGCAGATGATACTTTCTTTGGCCTTGATCTCCCTCTTAAGCGCTGAAAGCGCGGGATATAATAGCCCGGGGTAAGCCAGTCTTCTGGCGCAGCCCCGGGTGCAGGTGCGAAAAAAGATCCCAAGCGCTGAAGGCGCGGGATATTTGTTGATGCCATCGAGATTTGTGGGAAAAAGA
>JARUKZ010000017.1 GCA_029688955.1 Chitinispirillales bacterium ANBcel5
GCTGAAAGTGCGGGATATACGTTTATGCCGTCGAGAATTTTGGGATAAAGATTTTATGGGGCTAAAGGCAATGGATTGGGTCACCCCCTGGCGTCAATGGTGAAAGCGTGAGAGGATCCGTTTGGGGGGGACCCTTGGGCTATTATCGCGGGAGGAGAGAAAATTTGGAATTTGGAATGAAGGAATGAAGGAATGTATCTACACTTCAGCTCGGTCTTACTGGGTTGCACTTAGTCAGTTCCTCGAGCATGCCCTGAGCAGTTCCTTGAGCATGAATATATATAACAGTTCCCCGAACGTAGTCGAGGGGCGTATCTGTTCTAATATACTATGAAGAAAATGGTAACTATCCAGCTATCCCTTTTCCTGCTCAACGCTCAATGCTCATAGCTATTTGAAGGGACCCTTAGGCTATTATCGCGGGAGGAGGGGAGGGAGAACGGAATTTGGTCTTGGTCTTCCTCTTAAGCGCTGAAAGCGCGTGATACTATAGCCCGGGGTAAGCCAGTCTTCTGGCACCACCCCGGGTGCTGGCGCCCAGTACGTACTTTTTTTCCTGCTCAAAGCTCACCGTTTATAGCTTATCTTTTTGTACTTAATTATTTTAAATAGATTAAATGAATCCAATTGCATTTGCTGGTTTCTGCAAAAAAACACTTATCATATCAAAAACCTTTTCAGGAGTTAAACACATGGTACGCACCTTTCCCCAAAAGCCCTTGTTGTCTGCGGGTTTTGTTCTGTTATTATCACTAACGGTATTTGCTCAGCGCAGTGCCATTGAGTTTTATGATACTACCTCCAGTCCTACTGCAACGTTTGGGTATCAGGGATCGTCTGAAACAGGAGAGTTTTTTCTCGAGACCTTTTCCCGTGGCAGAGACATGACAGTAAAGGAGGGTAATCTCACTGTGCCAGGTGCCGTTGAAGCGGGGAGCTTTGCGGGGGATGGGTCTGAGCTAACCGGGGTTACTCCAAAAGATAATTCAGTAACAACGGAAAAGATCGCCGATGGCGCGGTGACCGATGAGAAAATAGAATCGGTAAGCTGGGAAAAGGTTGAAGGCAGGCCTGAAACTCCCACAGGTGAAGTTGGAGAGGGATCAATTACCACCGAAAAGATCGCCGATGGCGCTGTAACGGATGAGAAGATCGACTCGGTAAGCTGGAGTAAGATAAAAGGCCGGCCGGAGATTCCCACAGGTGAGATAGGAGAGGGATCAATTACCACCGAAAAGATCGCCGATGGCGCTGTAACGGATGAGAAGATCGACTCGGTAAGCTGGAGTAAGATAAAAGGCCGGCCGGAGATTCCCACAGGTGAGATAGGAGAGGGATCAATTACCACCGAAAAGATCGCCGATGGCGCGGTAACGGATGAGAAGATCGATTCTGTTAGCTGGAGTAAAATCAAAGATAGGCCTGAAATTCCCACAGGAGAAATTGGTGAGGGGGAGATTACTACTGAAATGATTGCTGAAGGGGCGGTAACGGATGACAAAATCAGTAGCGTGTCAGCTTCAAAAGTAGAAGGTATATCTAAGGATATGGTTGATGGCCTTGCACCCGCTTTGGAAGGAAAGGCAGATACAGGTCATGACCATAATGTGCTTGGAGAAATGGTATTCATAAATGATACAAGTGTTGGTATTGGAGTCGCTTCACCAACGCGTGCATTGGATGTCCGTGGAGCTGCAAGGTTAAATGGGAGAGTTGGTATAGGACGGGCACCTTTAGACGCTGCATTGTCTATAGGAGGTGAGAGTGCATCAGATGCAGCTATTAACTTTCAACATTCAAACGGTAATCGTTATTGGATATTATCAGATAGTAGTGGGTTATTCTCATTGGGGGGCACCGGAGTGGATATCCCATCCTCCGGTGTGGTTAGAATAAGAAGAACTGTGGGTATAAATACTGATCCCCATGATGATCATGCTCTGCGGGTTAATGGTGATGTTGTAATTACAGGAAATTTAACCGAGAATGGTAGTTTTTCCACCTCCGACTCCACTTTCAAAACAATTACCGACACTATCACTAACGCCCTCTCCACCGTTTCTTCACTCCAGGGCATCGGCTTTAACTGGAAAGCGGATGAATATCCTGAACGTAACTTTTCTGACCGCCGCCAAATCGGCTTTATCGCTCAGGAGGTTGAACAGGTACTTCCGGAGCTTGTGCACACCGACGCCGATGGATACAAATCCCTCTCCTACGATAAGCTTACTGCGGTTTTGGTGGAAGCAATAAAAGAGCAGCAAATGGTGATTGAAGAGCAAAATGCCCAAATGGAAGAACAAAAATTAGAAAACGAAACACTAAGAGCAGAAATTGAAACCATAAAAAAGCATTTGGGATTAGAGTAGATTTAGTATTCGTTTTAGCACGCCCGCACCAGGCAGGCGTGCTATCCCCCCCCACCCGGACCAGCCCTTCCCAAATCCATCTATAAACATATGTTATATTTGTATAAGTATGGTATACTATGGAACCAGGCAGGATACACTATGAAAAAAGAGTTAAAAGAGAAAACCGCCCCGATCTGGTCTGCTCAGGAGATGGCGCTAATCGACCTTTTATCCCAAAAGCTGGCCAATGCAGGTATGAAGGATGAGGAGCAGTGGATGAGCAATAACCTCTCTGCCCTTCACCACCAGGCCCGAGCTTTGGAACTTTATCCCTCTATACTGCAGTGTAATCGCATTGGCAGTGCTCAAAGGAACGCGGAGACGCTTGTTTCTGAGCTGTGCAGTAAATATAAAGTTGAAGACACCTTTGTGATGCCAACCAAGGCTCATGTGGGAAGAAGCTTTGAGATTGGTAGAATTAACCTGCTTTATATGGTGCATCACCTCCTCGAAGGGATGGAGGAAACCGGTGAGCTTCAAAACGAAGCATTCGGTTTTATTACAGATCATATGCTTACGATAATGAGTGAAGATGTGCTTCTGGAGCTGCTCAGTGACACCAGGTGCGAGGAGGTGAAAGGGTTGGCTGCAAAGGTGCTGGCCAGGATATGGGAGGAGAGGATATCGCTCAAAACTATCCCCTTTATCTCTGAGCTGCGCAACATGTGGTTAATTCGACGGCAATATATACCCGTTTTCGGAACACTTACGGGGGTGCATGAGTATATTTCGCTGCTTGGTCATGTAAATGAAACCTGCCAGAAATATATCCACCACGCTTCACATGTTGCCGATGAAGCCGCGGCGCTTGAAGAATTCCTTTTCGGGTTGTCCTATGAAGAGCTGTGTACGGTTAAAAAGGAGCTTTTTAAATCAGACAAAGCGAGTGTAAAGCGCGATGAAGTACTCAAAATTATTGGTAAAGATACAGTGTATCTGAGCAGTAGAATTGATGATCCGGTTGAGCTGTACCGCTTTTTCAACCACAGAAAAAAATCTGCCTTCCTGCGCTGGTATTCACAGAAAGAGGGTCCGGTTCGCACTTTTGAAGAGAACTTTATGCTTTATACTCTGTTAAATGCCGATGGAGCGGACTTTGAGCCGCAGAGAAACGATGAAGAGGTGAGAAGTGTGTGAGGAAATTTGGATTAAGGGCCTGTCTGTCGTTTGGTGTTGATTTCCCTCGGTGTATTATCAATAGGAAATAGATAAAAGGATTTTTATGGGGCTAAAGGCGATAGATTGGGTCACCCCCGGGCGTCAATGGTAAAAGCGTGAGAGGACCCGTTTGGGGGGACCCTTGGGCTATTGTCGCGGGAGGAGAGGGGGAATTGGAATTTGGAATGAAAGAATGTATCTACACCTCAGCTGGGTATTATTGACAAAGTTACCACAATCTCTTTTTTCATCCGCTTAGCTCTTGTTTGATATATTCCAGTTGCTGTTTTTTCGCGAGTAGTACTTTATTCAAATCAACCTTCCGGTTGAACTGCTTTTCACGTTTCATTCTTCTATTTAGAGCGATTATTTCGCTTTCAAGCTGCTTTCTGGCGGCATCATTGGCCACAAGTTCCCCAAAATTGCGGTTTGCGGCACTATCAGCACCAATGAATGCTCTGACGAGCTTCTGATACACCTTCTCCAAATCGATACCGGTAAAATCAAAGTGTAATGGTGCATCCCACTCTGAAAAATAATAATTTTCAGCTTTATTTCCCTGTTTTAACGTAATACCCCAGGCTACTGATCCATTATATACAAACTTATAAAGAATCTGGTACGGTATCGCCTTATCTATCACTTTAAGGATTCTTTCAGGTATTTCCTGCGCTTTCAATTCCAGTTCAAATATCTGTATCTCGGTCACTGCTTCTGTTTTAGTGATTCCTACTGTTTCCTCGGCAAGTTTATACTTCCAGGTAATGCGCTGAATTTTCCCGGTGAATTCCTTTTGCAGTCGCGAGCTGAGATGTGTTCGTTCGTAGAATTTGCTCTTGGGAACAAATTTGTTCACATAAGCCTGTTTTGGCAGATTTATTTCACTATTCACCATTATTTTATAACCGCAAAAGTTAGCAGTTCAAAATCTTGCAACCCTTTTATGGAACTTGCCTGTGCAGTGGTCCCCCCCGCAGAAAAAAGGCTGTCCACATCACTTTCATCTTTAACCGAAATGATTGATTCAATGGCTTTATTAAGCAAGGTGGAATACTTATCCATATTTTTGCCATCGTGGGTTTCATCATTGAATTTTTCGTAGACTGATTTTATGGGCTCTTTATGCCCTTTTGAGAGTGCCCTGAAAATATCCAGCGTTTCTTTCACATTAAGGTGATTTGAAGCAATTTCACCATTCTCCTTACTATACACCAGATAAAAGGGATGCAACTGGTTTGTATTATCGATATTCACATCATTGTTAATATTCTTAAGAACGTAAATAACGCCTTCGTCGATACCAAGCTCAGGTGCCTTTTTGCAGACCGTATGCATTCCGTTGGCCACATTGTCCAATCTGCCATTTTTCTCAATGTAATTCACCAAATCCATGCGGAAGTCGTTGAGTCCCAAATCGGTAATTGAAACCCCGGTCCCCATATCCTCAATATCAACAATTTCATCCTGCAGTTTCTCAAGCTGTTTTTTTCTGAACAGCAAATCCGATGATTTATTTGTAAGAACGTTATCTTCTCCGGTTGCCGTAACATCCACCATGAACATTTTGCTTTCAACCCGGTTTTTCAGGTTGATATAGTCGTCCAGAGAGAGTTGCGGCCAGAAATTGATAAGCTGGATATCCTTATTTATTGAGCCAATGCGGTCTATGCGGCCGAACCGCTGAATGATTTTCACCGGATTCCAGTGTATGTCATAGTTTATCAGCGTATCGCAGTCCTGGAGATTCTGGCCTTCAGATATACAGTCTGTTGCGATAAGTATATCGATTTCACGCGCATTTATATTTCTCTGATCCTTTGAGCGGGGCGAGAAATGAACAAGAATAGTATTAAAACCTGAATGGATATCGAGTGTTGAAGCGTTCTTATCGGTACCCACGATTTTGGCCGTTTCAAGGCCGAGCTGTTTTTTTGCATAATCCGCAAGATTTGTGTATAAATAATGTACAGTATCAGCAAAAGCACTAAAAATGAGTACTTTTCTGTTACCTGGGTTTATTGGATTATTCAGTTTGTTTTCTATGACTGTTTTCAGATCATTAAGCTTTGCATCGTGCTCGGGTGTAACCCGATGCATCTCTTCGAGTAGTTGTGCTGCAACATAGTAATCAGCCTGCAAATCAGTTTTCCACCCGGTTGTATTCATATCGGCCAGGTTGATTTTAATCTTATCACCGATACTAAACTCATCACTGAGCCAATCGTCGCTATCTGCATCCAGATTGATATTACCAAACTGAGTTGCTGTAGTATAAGAGGCATTGCCGTTTTTTTCGAACTCTTCTATGGCAAATATTGTGCTTTCAATTTCTTTAATGAATTTATTGAGCGTTAAGCGAAATGAATCAACGGAACTTTCGAGGCGTTTCAACAAATTTACCCGCATTAATGTTTGAAGACTTTTTTCACGGTGCGATTGCTTGAAACTGGTGTTTTCTTTCAGTTTTGTATCGTACACAACGCTGTAGAACTCTTTTTTGCTGTCGAGGATATACTCAAATGGTGAATAGATCGACATATTCAGACGCGAAAGCTCCTTATATAATTCTGAAATCTCTATAAAATCAGGAAGCTCGGTTATATTCGCATGATGGGTTACAGGTTTTAGGCGGTTCGGAAATTTGCCGATTACACTGCTATCGTAATACTTCTCGATATGTTTTCTGCTTCGGGCAATACTTACGCTGTCGAGCAATTTGAAAAAATCAAAGTTTGCGTTTAACCTGTTCAAAAGCTGCTGGCTTGTCCTCTCTTCTATTGGTAACTTCGCCCAATCGTTGAATGTTTTCTGTGCATTTTTCAGAATATTATCAATGGATTTTCCGGTAGTTATCTTCTGATTTATTTCATCTGTATGACCTTCGAACGCAAGTGCAAGTTGGTTTCTTAGGTCGATAAATTTGTTATTGACCGGTGTTGCCGAGAGCATAAGCACTTTCGTCTTCACACCGGCTTTTATAACATCGTTCATCAACTTTTGATATCTTGTTACCCGATCTTTGCAAGGATCATTATTTCTAAAATTATGGGACTCATCAATTACAACCAAGTCGTAATTGCTCCAGTTAATCCGGCTTAAATCGATACCATTAGAATCACCATGTTCCCTTAAAAGGTCGGTGTGATAAAGCACATCGTAGTTCAGGCGATCATTAATAAGAGGGTTATCATCATAGTTGTTTAAGAATGTCTGCCAGTTATCACCAAGTTTCTTAGGGCAGAGTACCAGTACAGTGCGGTTTCGTTCCTGGTAATATTTGATAACACCTAAGGCACTGAATGTCTTGCCAAGGCCGACACTGTCGGCAAGAATGCAGCCATTATATCTTTCCAGTTTGTTGATAATACCTAAGACAGCGTCACGTTGGAAATCATACAGTTTATTCCAGATAACAGACTGTTTAAACCCGGTTTTTTCGTTTGCAAGTTCATCTTCAGAAATGTCCTGTAAGAATTCATCGAAGATGTTGTAGAGTGTCAGATAATAAATGAATTCGGGTGAATTTTCTTTATACAGGTTCGCTATGGCGCAGAGATCGCCCGTTCTCCGTAGAGGACTACTGCGAATGGTGAACCAAGGATTAACGCTCCGGATTACAGCTTGGAGAATGCCGTAATCACAACTGTATGGAAACTTAATTCACCTAAACGCGAAGCGTTTACCTCTGCGCCCTTTGCGCCCTCAGCGTTTTAAAACCCCTTTACTGTGTTCACCAATGCTGCAGGGGTAAAACGCGCCAGGGGGGACGGAAGGTGGCACTTTCTTAAGTGCCAGTGCCCTCAAAAAAGCGAAGTCCTCGTAGCGCTATAACCGAGGCACCGAGGAGGAACGACGAGCCTGTAGGACATAGTGCCCGAATGGGTACAACCGGTGCCGTCTGCGGCAGGCGCCCGGGGTATCTCTACTGCTTAGCTCAGCATAGGTCTGCGTTTTACAATCCTTTTACTGTGATCACGAATGATGCAGAGCTAAACGCGCCAAGTCCTCGCAGCGCTACAACCGGGGCACCGAGGGGGAACGACGGGCCACGGGATTAGGTTTAAACAATTCCCTTTTCCTTATTCCAGCTCAACAGTTCAAGTATTTCATCACGTGAAAATGACTTAACCACATCAGGGGAATCTTCACTTACCGCCATACTGGCCAGCTCTTTTTTTCTGGAAATTATCCTATCAATCTTCTCTTCCAACGTATCTTCCGTAATAAGTCTGAAAACCTGAACCCCTCGCTTCTGACCTATCCGGTGGACCCGGTCTGTTGCCTGATCCTCTGCGGCTGAATTCCACCATCGGTCGTAATGTATTACTACTGAAGCAGCTACAAGGTCGATCCCCACTCCGCCAGCTTTCAGTGAACCCACAAATACCCGACAACCCTCATCTTCATTGAACCGGTTTATCAGCCTGTCCCGATTTTTACTGGACCCGGTGAGTACAACGTGCCCAACACCAACGGTTTCAAGGTGTTGGCGAATGATCTCTATCATGCCCAGATACTGACTAAACACCACCACCTTCTGCCCCGATCCAAGCGCTTCATCCATAATCTCGGTGAAAAGTTCCCACTTGCCGCTCTGATGATTCGCGTATCCATCGGGGTCTTTCAGTGCGAGGGCCGGATGATTACACACTTCCTTCAGGTGCTTAAGTAGCGAAAATACATGAAGATAGGGGACTGCCTTTTCCTTATCACCGATACTTTCAATGAGCTTTTCCCCCCGTTTTTCAAAAGCGTCTTTATACAGAGAATGCTGCTCATCGCTAAGCGAACAGATCCTGTTGTCTTCAATTTTGGGCGGCAGCTCAAGAAGCACACTTTCCTTTAAACGCCTTAATATAAAAGGAGTTATGGATATTCTTAGCAGCTCACGTGCTTTTAAATCTTTACCAACCTCTATGGGTTCAAGGAACCTTTCACCAAAGGACCGGTCTGAGCCCAGGTACCCTGGAAGCACTATATCAAAGAGCCGTTTTAGATCGCTCAGTGAGTTTTCGACAGGGGTGCCGCTGAGCCCAAGTTTCATATTCGCCCTGAGTGCTTCAGCGGATTTACTCACAGCGGTCTGAGCATTCTTAAGTCGTTGTGCTTCATCGAAAACAGCCACTTCAAAGCTACTTTCGCAAAGGGTTTCACAGTCGGCACGCAGTACCCCGTAGGAGGTGATAACCAGTTGATTTTCATGGAAATCAAGCGTTGAGCGTCCACTGCCATGGTAGACTGTACTCTTAAGCCCCGGGGCAAAGGTGGCACAGAGCCGCTGCCAGTGACCAATCACCGATACAGGGCATATCACTAAAACCGGTAACCTATTGTTTCGCTGCTCTTTAAGGGCAGTGATAAACGCAAGGACCTGATGAGTTTTTCCAAGCCCCATATCATCACAGAGCAGACCTCCAAACCCGTTATCATAGAGAAAAAGCAGCCAGGCCAGCCCGTTTTCCTGATAGGGACGAAGTTTTGATGTAAATCCGGGCAGGGCACCACTTACATGCTGTGGTTTTCGAAACTGGGTAAGCGTTTCAAGCTTCAGGCGTAACTCCTTATCACCCTTTATGGTAACCCTGCAATCCTTGTTTCTGGAAACAAACTGCATCAATGCGGAATGCGGAAACTGAAACCTGTTATCCCCCTCTTCTTTAAGGTCCTGAAAGGGGATAACCGCACAGATCCCTTCACTTTCACAATCAAAGAAGCCCTTGCTGGTTATGAAGAAACGACGTTTTTCCTTTCGGCAGCTCAGGAGCTCTTTGAGTGTAATTGCTGCCCCCGGGCTAAAGTAGGTAATCGATAACGTACACCACTGATCCCTTAGGTTGATCACTTCGATCTCAATCTCTTCTATCTCTTTAAAACATGGCAGGTTAGCCAGGCGCCCGAAGTCCGCGTCATGGGTTTCACTTTCGCTGGTATCCACCGATGAAAAAAGGTCGTAATGGTTTGAAGAAGAACCACTTACCGATCCGGAGCTTAGGGAAAAAGCAGACGCGTGTTTTTCTAAAAAGGTTGAGAAGGTTTTCTGTTCTGTGGTGATTTTTTCTGACCAGCCCTGCGCAAGCAGGCCCAGGCCCGGCTGATCAAAATTGGTAAACCGCTGTTTGGAAGGAAGATAGACCATTGAACCAAAAACATTTTCCGGTGAAAACAGCTCATAATCCTCCCTGGTATCAGAAAGCCGCACTGCAGGTTCGAAACTAACCTTGTCTGCTGATGGATAGGAGAGGTGAAAGAGAAACCGGGAAGTGGTTTTATCGATGGAAAATGGTAGTCGTTCAGGGTCGATCTTCTCAATCACTTGAAGCACTTCAGAAACACAGCTGCGAGGCACAGTGATTGTTAGCTGGCTTTGTCGGTTATCTTCCATGAAAAAGGTAATACAGAGCTCTTTTTGGATACTGATTTCCATGTCGATCGTTTTAGTTCCAATCTCACGGTAGAGATGGTATGCAGTGCGGAACCAGATACTTTCCTCTTCTGCCATACGGACTGTTTTGTGGCCGGCAGAAAGGAGCTGCTTCTCTCCTTCGGTGTAGACAAAGTCTTTGGTTTTGGAGAGGGGGGCAAGGCGATTGAGGGTGGTGACAGTATCATGCTCAAGCCCAAGTCTTTCCAGATACCGGGTGGTTGATTCACCGGGGCTGCACTCTATGCAGATATCGGAGCCCTTTTTGCCGACCTTGATAGAATCATCGAAAGTGCTTGATTTGATACCGGTTAGCGGCTTTGGAGAGTGCCGTATCAGGGGCTTGAAAATCGAATATATATCGCTGTTTTGAAAGCTTTTGTGTGGCAGTTCCGGAGCGGTGGTCGCAACCATCTGTTCAAAGAGTCGTTTAAGTTCCCGGGCATGAAAGCATGCAGCGTAGCTACCTCTTGAGCAGCGGCAGAAGAGTCTGGGTTTTTTATCCCGTGCGGAGGTAACGCTGAGCAGAGGAAGGTGGGTGTTGTGATCGTTTGATATCAGTATGAAGGAGTTTCTGAAAAATTCGACATTGGTTAGAGAAAAATTCTGCGGCACAATAACCTCGTTTTACCGGTTTTGAAAAATACCAATATAGATGCCTGTTGTGGTGATGGCAAGAGGGTGGTAAGGTGATGCACGGTTACATTTTCTTTTTCCTGCAATTAGTAATCTGTAATTAGTCATTAGTAATTATCGATTTGGGCGGCACCCTCGCGGACTCGGGTCGGCCTACCCATTCGGGCACAATGTTCTCCAGGCTCGTCGTACCTCCTCGGCCGAAGCTCGTAGTCGCGGAAGACCGCGCCGTCCTCGCTTTGTCTTCGGGGCTCACTGCCGTTCGCCCCTCACCTTCCGTCCTGCCTGCCGCGTAGGAGAGAGCATCCCTTGTGACCACTGAATTTTGTTTTTCTAATTTCCGTGCATTCCGTGTTTTCGGTGGTTGTAATTCTTAGGATTTTTTTAACCACTGAAGGCACGGAACACACGGTGAGCACGGACTGGCCCTGACGTATACCGCGGCTTGATTTTCATCATCAGTTTTTTGCTTCCGTTGGTGTCCATGCTTGTCAGTGATCTTTTTTTTCCTGTGCCACCCAAACCTGCACCTCATCTAGGGTTTTACAACCCGTAAAGGTGAAAATGACAGGTTTTCTATATAAGAAAAATAATAGAAGAAAACATTGCAACTTGTTACATGATTTTTGTAACCATTCGATTCCCGCTAAGGGTACGAGGATCGTTTCCTGGTTACAGCGGAGTTGTCCTAGCCCTGAATGAACGTTGTTGATATCGACGGCAGGCTCTTAGATCCTTACCTATAATAACATAGCGTTTATTGGCTGCACTCTTTTATATTTCGTCCCTACGGGACGAGGACTGTTTTTCTGTGTTGAATATTCTATAACTATGCGGTCCCTACGGGACCAGGAAAACAAACTGCTGGTATAAGAGTTAGAGGTATGGTTGGAATAAGTGTTACTTGTTGTTTCAAGTGTAGGGGAATGAGAAAGACAATAAGAGCTAAGAAGTCCTAAGATGAACCTCTTTTTCCTGCTCAAGCTAATCAGGGTACGATACCTTTTGCCTTCAATTAGTAAATTGTAATTAGTCCTTAGTAATTATTAACTATTGATTTCCCGAAGACTCGGGCCGTCCCCTACTCCCTGTTTTTTGAAAAGCATTGCTTTCTATGTATATCATTGATGGAAGTTTTCTTTTGTTGTTTGAGGGGTTAATCTTTCTACCATTGAGTAGGTAAAAGTTGTTATCAGGGGAATGAAAAATTCTATTATTCTCCAGATTTATTTGTAATTTGGATTGTTTATATCTTTTTGTTGCAGGGTTCAATCGCCTGTTACTATCTTCAACGCTAATGGTATGTGAATTAAGGTTTAGAGCACTAATGCCCCTATCAGTGCCAATCCAGAGTATAGTATCTTTGCTGATTGTTAAAGATGAAACGTAATTACCAGCAAGCCCCAAAGATCTGTCCAAAGTTTTCCAGGTTTCATTTTCCAGGTAGCTTAAGCCACTTGTTGTAGCTACCCATATTCTGTTGTATGTATCTACGCGTATATCTTGAATATTGTTACTCCCCAGTCCGTTATGAGTTGTATACCACACTTCGGAATCATTTTTACCTATATTTACTAATCCATTATTTGTACCAATCCATAAACTACCAAGTGAATCCTGCGCAAGCATAGTAATCGTTGCAGGTTTGGAAAGAGTACGCTGTGTCCAAATGTTGTTACTGTAAAATGCGAGAGTGCCTTCATAACCACCGACCCACAAGGAAGAATCCTTTGTGACAAGTAGACTTGTCATGTTGTTAGACTGAAAACCCGGGTTTCTGTCTTCATAAAATTCCACACCATTATACTTTCCAACACCTCTGGAGGTAGCAAACCAAAGGCTATCGGATTTATCAAAAACCAGATCGTTCAATATCCCACGACCGGAGTATTCGAAACCAGACAAACTGTTTCTCTCAAGAATTTGAACTCCCTGGGAGTTTAAAAACCATACCTCATCGTCTCTGCTGATCATTCGTGTTGTTTGATTACTGATACTAGGCCCATACACAGTACTTTGCCATTTTTCATTTACGAATTGCCTGACGCCTTCAGGATCAAAATCCGCATAAGTCCAAACTGTGCCGGAGTTATCTGTATACAGAAACCGTATTGTATTACCGCGTGGTGCTTTGGATTCAATAATCGGGCTAATATTGCTGAAGGCCGGGTGAATAAAGCTGCCCTCTAAATACCCTAAGAAAAAATCACCTCCAATTAGTGCTTCCGTTTTAGAGTGTGGTTGAACACTTTTAATATATCCTACGTCATTTCGATACTGTAGAATTAATTGCCACTGATTCTGATCATAAACGTGGATACTATTTCTGTTATATGCCCATACATAGCCATCCTCGGAAACATTTAGATCTGTAATTGGAACATTAAAAGAGCTATTAATCCAAGTTTCATTTTCGAGCCTGAAAATACCGGTGGAATAAGTTAAAAATATTCTGTTGAGGTTGTCAATAGCAACGGAAAGAGGGGTGTTCCGAGGTTGGTCAATATTTCCGTAATAGCTACCGTCAGTATTATATTTTAAAATCCTGGAGTCGGTAACTACATAGATTTTTCCATTATCATATCCAGAAGCAATGCCTCTTAGCGGGTCATTTGTCAGATCAACAGGTGTACTAATTGTTTCAAAACTGCCACCGCTGGTTCTTACCACACCACCCAATCCGATAGCCCATATATTACCAGTATTATCTAAGGTAAAATCATAAACTCTATCAATAAGAGGATCAAGTTTTTCCCATTCTCCCTTATACTTGTATGCAATTGCCCGGGGCCATGCTACCCATATCCGGTTTTGCTGATCCTTAAGGACTCTATTTACTTTATCACCAAAAAATGTGTTATCATCATTATATATTGTTTTCTTTTTGGTTGAGCGATTGTACATAAAAAGACCGGTAGTATTGGTCCCAACCCAAAGTTCATCATCATCTAAATATGTTGTACTTACATCAAGGTAATTGATATAGTTTGTTATGTCTTGAGCAACTATTGGCAAGCCTAATAGAAGAAAAAAGAGTACCACGATTTTTTTCATACCAGTTACTACCCGATTCATTGTAAATGCAATCTTCTTTCCAGACCTTTGCGTTCTAAGTAGATTCTATTTGCAGTATTACTTTGTATCGCTCTGCCATTGAGCATTATTTTTGATCGGGAGCGGATAGTGTTAGTATAATCATTAGCTCTTAAGGGAGTATTGCTACGGCGCCTCGAATCAAAAACAGAAGTAGCGTCAACATTTTTAAACGCGATCTCTTTTTCAGTATAAGGAATAGCAAATAAGGTGGTTACCATGCTAGGGAAAAGATCTCCTCTAAACTTGTAACTGATAGTTATTGTGTCTTCATAGTCCTGGATTTTTTCTATATCTATATACCCCATCCCCAAAAAGACAAATACTATGACCTCAGTAAAATCCGGCCATTCTGTTAATGGCGTAACTATTGAATCATTTGGTCGAATTCGATCTACTATTTCTTGCAGTTCACTTCGATTCCTGATTATGTGATATCCGTTGTTTCCCATTACTCCTGGTTGTTCAAAAACGAGAATTGTATCATACCCAATATCCTGAGCCACTATTTGATTATGAATAGCTAAAACAGACACTATGGCCACAATGAGATAAAGTGCAGAATCTCTTTTTTTTGTGAAATAATCGATGGACATCGCAATACCTCCTTTTTTTTTTTGAAAGAATGGGACCATGAACCCTTAGAGCGGTACTATTTTAAGCTGTTACAAAAAAACAGTCTATCGTACGTAAAACCCAAACACCCAAAAAAGGCCAGTCCCCATTAGGACCAGCCCCTTACTACTCCCCAACGAAAAAGGTTCTATTCTACCCTGGTCACTTTAAACTTCGTTCCGGTTACCAGGTCTTTTTCCAACTCCTCTGCCGACTCTTCAATATCTTCCTGTACATCCTCAGGTTTTCTGCGTGTGCTTGGCAGATAGTGGATCGCGTAATTCGCGGCATGTTTCTCATCATCCCGAAATGTATAATTACCATGATCGATCACCTCTCTGGTGTGTATTCTCAAAAGGTGATAGGCCTTATCCCGCAACTCTCTTTGTTCGGTACGGGGCATGTTGCTCCTTCTGGCTTTTGCATAAAGAATATTGAGATCGTAGGCATATTTGGTAAGCTTGTCTAACTTATAGAAATCAAAATTCAACTCCTCCAGGCGGGGTGTCAGATTGCGGGCCACTACTGCAAGATCGTTAAAATCCTGAATAGTGTCGGCGTGTCTGTTTCCGTCCGCGATCTGGCGAAGCTGATTGATGGTGCTTTGGTCGTGACGGAAGTGAAAGCGTAAATAACCATACACATCATCGAAAAGCTTATTGGCTTCTTCAAGGCTCTCTTCCCAGGCGATACGGTCCTCAGCTCTGTCAAAATAGATAACCAGCCAGTTGGAACACAGTTCCCTGAGTGCTAAACTTAAGGAATACATCATCTCGGCATGGTTCCAGTCCAGATGATCCTCTAGCAGCTTCTCCTTATCCTGTAATGCAAGATAATATAGATTAGTCGCTTCCATAGCGTAAAATTTGGGCGGAATTCTATGTTTCTTTACTTCATCCAGGGGGACTTCTCTGATAACAGGAAGCATTTTTTCTAGTTTTTCCTGAAAAGGCATAACAAAACTCCTTTTGTTTATGTGTGAATTACCCGAAAGCATCGTACTGCCGGGCGGTTAATTAACCTTAGTGATAATGGGATATTTGGGCATAACTGATCGTAATATGTGTAAAACTTTTCTGGTATCCCAAAGGGTTAAATAAAAACTATATTCCTGTCTATATCAGAGTAAAGATATTTTTTATCTTTTTTTTTGCCTCCTGTTTTTCCCTGTAATATTTTATTGTTAACCCACTACTATAACAGGAGTGAATGTATGAAGTCAAAAACAGAACTCGTTCCTATCAAAATGCCGGTTGCGGAACTATTACAACAGGCATGTGATATGCATAAACACTGCTACACCGACCTTGAAGCTGTTAAGAATGTCGGGCTCGATATGACAATGGTAGACGCCATTCCTCAGCTTGTGTTGGATCTGTCCAAAGCTCATGGCGAGTGGATACGGGTGAAAATTGGTAGTGTATATGAAGGTAAAGAGCTTAAAAAGTACATTGCTGAGCTGTGTAAGTTTCGTACCGATCTTGCCCGCTCCATACGATTCGCGGCAAAGAAGTCCGGTTCTCATCTAAAAGTCCCCTACTACAAATCACGCAGTGGTTTTGAAGTGAGTCAGGACTTAAATGATCTTGCGGTGATGGGCCGACAGAAAAAGTGGATGCTTAAAAAGATTAATTTCGACATGTCGATTCTTGAAGAGGCGGTGGAGCACTCCTTTAACCTCACCGGGAAAATTATAAGGCGAAGGCAGAGTAAGCCCAAAAATTCAAAAGAGCGTAAAGCGCGTGATGAACTCTACTCTAAACTCTATACAATAGTTCAGGAGATACGCGTGTGCGGTAAATTTGCCATGCGTAAGTCGAGACGGAGAAAACTCTACGCGAACTCTTACTGGCGTCGCCCCAAACCCGGAAGACCACCAAAAGTCGGTAAGCAAAAAACAGAGAAACGTGAGACCGTTAAAACTACTGTTATAACACGTGAGAAACCCACAGGTCACCCACCGGTGGAACCCAAAAACACAAACCCCGGCCCGCCACCGGATAGTTAAGACCCGCAAAACCGTTTCTTTACCCAAAACACTACCGTTTATAACTCCCTGCATTTAAGGGACCACAACACTTCTATACCCAATTGAGCAATGTGTACCCCGACAATGAGGTTTTTTCACCCCGCCAGGTAGTTTTCAACTCTTCTGAACCTGTTATTTTCTTCCACAGACCACTTTACATCACCCGTACAATAATTATTTAACCCCCCGAGCCAATTATCTGCCCCCATTTTGTAATTATTTCACCTCCTGAACCATTTCTACCCACACAGGAAAACCGAAACGGTTACCGGGACAAACGAAACGGTTGTCGGGAGGAAGTAAACGTGTATCGGGAAGGTAGAAAACGCTATCGGTAGGATCGAAAACGACCCCGGTAACTATGAAACGGTAGTCGGGAAGGTTAAAACATGGATGTGGAAGGGTTACAGGGGTATGCGGAAGTGGTTGTGGAGTGTGCGGAAGCTCTCGTAGTAACTGCGGATCGTCGTCTTGCACTGGCAGCAAACGTCAAAACAGGCTTTGAACTATATCTTCCGGTTGTGGGAGCTCAGTCAAGATGCGGGTGAATGTAAATACAGCCGGTGTAATACATATTCTGGAAGGCACTGTCTCACTAAACTGTGCGATACTCTGTTTGAAACATAACGCGCAACCTTTGAGAACTCACCTGGCGGGAGCAGAGAGGGTTGGTGGTCGCCCCGGGCGTGAATCGGTGGACAAAATCTGATAAAATTACATAGGTTTATTGCGGTAAAGGCAGCTATTAGTTAGCTTATATAATGTACTTATCATTATCACATTATCAGTTTAAGGGTTTATGCTTCTTACGAGTCTTCATTTCGAACAATCCACTGGTTTAGATAGAGCGGTTCTTTTTTTTGGGGGGGGGGGTCTCGGCTTTGGGTGAAAAGTTACAGCTTAAAACAGAGGAAATACAGAAAATTATATTTTTAATTCATTTCACACGTAAAAACCTTCGTTATGGGTACGAACCACTGTTCGTCATATTTTGGGGCCAGCCACGGAAAAGAAGAGTAGCCTTGCCGAGTAGAAACGAAGTCACTATTAAACTATTAGCTTGAAAAAAAAACTCGTTTTTGGAAAATTACAATGAAAAATGCAGAACTAATAACTCAATTAGAAAAACAATACAATATTATTACAGGAAAGAACTTAGATTTTCTAACAAAGGCTGGTTTAGCAAAAACAGAATGCACCACATGCCAACTATTTTTTGATAACTGTTCCGGAAATGTTGACTCGTTTGAAGATTTATTCATAAACAGTTATCTTAAGGATAAGCCACCACTAGGAGATATCGATCAATTCAGGCTAGACATTAAAGATTATTTTGTGACGTATGGCGAGCTTATATATAATAAGCAGACTGATTATCTTAAAATTAGCGCACAGATTTATGTTGATCTATTTATTAATCGTTATAAACAAGCTGGATTTACAACACCTAAATTACCACCCGAATGCAGCAAAGGTGGTTACTGTATAGATTTAGCAGCTGGTTTTAACTACATAGATTTCTTTGAAGATCTAAACCCTTCAACTACTTATTTTTTGATTGATAAGTCATACTTTACTTGCGAGTGTTTGAAGTATAAGGTTAGAAAATTAGGATTAAAGAATGTTAACGTTTACTGTGGGTGTGTCAAAGATTTTGACGTTTCAATATTGAATAAGCACAAAATAGTAGCTATAAGAGCCAAAAACATTTTAACATACGTTCCTGATTTTTATAACTATATCGACAAATTCAAAAGTATTATATGTCGAAATGGTTGCTTTGTTTTTCAAGAGAGCATAAACTCAGGTGCTATGAATATACACCTTTTCAACAGAAACAAATATTTTAGTGATGGGTGGGATTTTGTATTTAACCCCGGTCGCAATACAGAGGACCCATTTTGCTTTCACACATTAGTATGCACAAAAATAGCATAAATGAGTAAAAATCGGAGTGTTATACAACATTAAAATCTCATAACAGAATTGGTACTAGCAGAAACAAATATGAAATATACTGAAATATTGGGAATTCTCGGGTTTATTCTTGCATTGATTACTTTCATTATCACGAGAATCGATAGGAGAAAAAAGTTGTCTATTGATTTATATTGTCTAAACCTTGAAGAATTAGACAAAGATAATGAATTTGGTTCTGACTTAAATGGATTAAAAGAAGATATAGTGATTGTGATTGATTTAATTAATCAAGGATCAAGAATAATTGCTATAGATAAAAATTCAATAGTCATATTTTTAAATAGAAGTAAGATCCAATATGGACTTGATTGGGTCGGGAAACAAAAATTCGATAACCCAATCAACCCAGGACAAAATTATAGATTTGGTGTCTTTCTTGATTCAGCAATTGATTTGAGCAAAATTGAAAATAGACACAAAGGTATATATAAAATAAGTGCGGAACTAAAAGATTTTGACGGTAAAAAATATCGCTCAAGTAAGAATTTTAAGTTGAATTTAGAAGTTAACGAAATTGGTAAAAATTAAAGTTTTACAACAATGTATATACAAAACATATGTGACAGTAGTAAAATCAAGGTTTGAAGCCCGCAATCGCTTACTTTGCATACACTCAACGTTATGCACAATTCCTTTGATAACAGAAATAGATACAACCACCTCTCCACCAAATCCACACTCCTCACACTAACCTCTACAACACTAAGCAGCAAATCCAGTATATACCGCTCATTCCCCATCTTTTTTGCTGAGTCGTTGGGATCGTTTTTGGTACCGGTGTCTTTGTGAATAGTGACCTTGTAGCGGCCTATGATCTATTCGATGGCGGATTTGCCGTTAACGATGTAATCGTATGCTTTGGAAACACTACACAATGTTTGTAATACCATTTATATAACACTTCTTTATTACTAAAAATCATTTAGAAGCCACCACTGTTATTACAAACCAAACAGATAAAGCTAGCAAGGATATATTTACTCAGTCCTCTAATAGGATTTTCCAAGCTCTTGAAAACTAGTGAGTATGTCATTCTCAAAATACAAGTACTGTCTATTTATCCATTGCTCGTGAACACCCCACAATCCAACTGTTCTATTTGGGTGAAAAACTTTTGGTGAACCGCCAAAAGATTTTAAATGCTATGCGCGAAAATCCCGCTGTTAGCCAGGCTCAACTTGTGGTAATCGTAGGAATAGGCGCAATAAACATTGAGAAAAAAAAGTAAGTACTTCAAAGATTTTGGCTGGATTGGTAGAATCGGGCCGGCCGCCCCCCTACACACCAGAAACCGTTCCCATGGAAACCCACAACTCCTTTTCTAAACCGCTTCCTAAAACCCCAGAAAGATCACTACCCTGAAGCACCTAACGAGCTCAAATCCGGTAAAAAAAGACACATTGGATGTAAGTATTTCTTTCCTCAGATGAAAGGTCTTGGCTCAAGCCCAACCTCGCAACATTTTGCTCTGAAATCCAAGCATCAGCTGTTACATGAACGGCTGATGTTTATGGTTGAGGCTGTAATGGTTCACCCGCCAGTATTTAAAATATGTTCGGTTTTCCCAATGGTTTAAAACTTATCTCCAGTATGACAGTTTTTGCATTTATGCCGAATATAATTCGATTATTTATAAGGCCATTCAGTTGAAAAATCGCGGTCTTTTTGGTGTGAAAACAGTGGAAATAATAAGCAATCGAAGCTAGACTTAACCGTTTGGGTACCCACCAGAAATGCCTACAGGAAAATAAACCTGTTAAAAGAGATAAGTCGTTAAATAGCGGGTTTGGTGGGTTATGGTGATACGATGGTTTTGGCAGTGACGTGGTCCAGCAATAATCTTACTGTGTATACATGAATAGTGTTGCTGTAGAGTGGGGATGTAAGATCCCTAAGCGACAGGCCGAGGGTGGTCCCTGAGCTGGAGTCGAAGGGGAAAATCTGCAAAAGCCATATAAGTCTTTTGCATTAATATCTCCGATCATTTACCTTATATAATGTACCTGTTTTTCACACTAACAGTTTACGACTTTTATGGCAGTATCGGGTGAAATACCAAAAAAAGTGATAGCAATTTATATGTCAGGTATTGGTGTTTGTACGGAGCAATCCAAATTCGACAAATTGGTAGTTACAGCAATAAGGGTTGATGGGAACAATGGCTAAAGATCTCACAAAATCAGTGATTGATCGGCAGAATATACTGAACAATCCCTATGCTCTCGAAGAGATCCATAGGGCAACACGGATAGAGTGCTTTGTTTTTGAGGGAAAAGCAGTTCTTTTAAAAGATCAGGTGGCAGACTTTTTTGCGGTAACCCCCAGAACAATAGATAACTACATTGCACGGTATGAAGACGAATTGCAGAGAAACGGCTATGAGGTGCTACGTGGTAATCGATTGAAGCGGTTCAAGTTAGAGATAATGGAACAACATGTTAACGAAAATAATTTCGTTAACATAAAAATCCCACAGTTAGGAGTATTTGATTTCCGTGCTTTTTTAAATCTTGCCATGCTTATAACCGAAAGCGAACCTGCCCGTCTTTTAAGAAGTACCATCCTCGACATTGTAATCGACACGATTAATAAAAAAACGGGTGGAG
The DNA here is from genome assembly GCA_029688955.1 of Chitinispirillales bacterium ANBcel5. Classification (NCBI taxonomy): domain Bacteria; kingdom Pseudomonadati; phylum Fibrobacterota; class Chitinispirillia; order Chitinispirillales; family Chitinispirillaceae; genus Cellulosispirillum; species Cellulosispirillum alkaliphilum. The sequence goes on from JARUKZ010000017.1 coordinate 20,950, forward strand.
CTCATTTGTTGTGGTCTGTAAGCAGATCAAAAATTTCAGACCCTCCATATAAGATATTTACCTACAGAGATCATTGAGCCTGATAGAAGTTGGTCATTAGTGCTCTCCCTAACGGCTTAAGCCTCCAGATCTCAAAAAAGAGCATAGTTCACGTTCACGCAATCCCTTATTGGCCAACACCTGTTTTTTAGGGGGCTACATTGCTACCCGGCGGCGCGGAACACTCAAGATTATTAATGCCCGCAAAGAAGCACACTTACCTGAATCAGAAATCATCGGGAAAAATGGCGGCGTTTCTATGGCACTATTTGCACCTACCTTTCTTAATGAGAGGGGTGAAAAACTTTAGGTGAACCGCTAAAAGATTTTGAATGCTATGCGCGAAAATCCCGCTGTTAGCCAGGCTCAGCTTGTGGTAATCGTAGGAATAGGTGCAACAATCATTGAGAAAAATAGTAAGTACCTCAAAGATTTTGGCTGGATTGGTAGAATCGGGCCGGCCGCCTCCCGACACACCAGGAAACTGTTCCCATGAAAAAACAACAACTTTGGTTTATACCATTTCCTAAAATTCACGTTTTCTTCTGTGAGTCCGTAGGGTCTCAACCCGTCCATATCTCTTTTGCAGGCCACAGCAAAGTCATTGGGCTTGTGGGATAGTGAAGCGATTTTCGCAACAGGATATTGATCTGATTTCTTCTTTTCATGGCTATTTCTAATAAAACTATACATATTGTCTTTTTTTACTGTGTTACGCTAACGAAAACGTTTGTGAATGATCTTTCTTCCATATTCGTTCCCATCTTGCTTTCCTAATATCTATATTATAAAAAGCTTTGGTGATTAACCAACAGATCACACCCATAATTCCCTGTATTGCTATGTTTTTCGGATTTGTGTTCTCACTATTCCAAAATGAAGAAGTGCTTAAACAAGAATGTGGGATAGAAAATGAGCGAGCTAATACCCAAACATGGTGGATACCGTAAACTAAAAAGCTTTCAGGTATCTCAGCTTATCTACGATGTGACCGTGCGTTTTTGTGAGCGGTACATAGACCGCTTCTCCAGGACTCGCGACCAGATGACTCAGGCTGCCAGAAGTGGTGTTCAAAACATTGCAGAGGGCTCTCAGACCAGTGCTACATCAAAAAAGTTTGAGATTAAGCTGACACAGGTTGCACGGGCAAGTCTGGAGGAGCTAACACTGGATTATGAGGACTTTTTGAGGCAGAGGAAACTCCCAAAACTACCACCACAGCACCCTGCACTGGTGCGATTTAAAGAGTTACGTTGTAAAACCCTGGAAGAGGTGCAGGTTTGGGTGGCACAGGAAAAAAAAAGGGGCACTGACAAGCATGGACACCAACGGAAGCAAAAAACTGATGATGAAAACCAAGCCGCGGCGTACGTCAGTGCCAGTCCGTGCTCACCCTTGTCTTCTGCCTGTCTTGCTGCCAATGCTGCACTATCTTTGTTGAACCTGGCCACATATCTCCTTGACCGTCAGGTCGAACGCCTTGCAATAGATTTCGAAAACCAGGGCGGTTTTACAGAACGTTTATACAAGATCAGAAGCGCTAAACGCAAAGAGCACTTAAAAGACGCAGGTTTGTCTTAAAACGTCTATCGACCCCAAGCTCAATATAGCCAGAATGCCAGCAGGCTTTCAGATTATGTGACCGATGCCGCAAATTGCGGAGTAAAGTAAAAAAACAGTCCGTCCCCTTTTTCCTTAAAACAGTCACTCTAAGAGTTCCTTACACTTCAAAACCCATCCCTCACGCTTTCACGTGGCAAGCAAGCCTCTTGGCGCCCCCGTGATGAACCCGGCACTTGCCACCAGGCCTTGCTGGGGGGTGGCCACCTTCGCCTCGGGCGACCCGTAATCAGAATCCGGATTGTGAAATGTAAAACAGAAACAGAAATACTGTACAACCGAAACACGCTTTCTGTTAACCTGCATAAAGAGAAACGAGCACGGATCATAGCTACTGAGTGCATGTATGCCTGGGACTACACTATAGGGAAAAGATAAAAGGTAGAAGAAAGGAGATAAGGGGGAAGAGAGAATCTTAGTAAAACGCAACCGGTTCACAGTCAAAAAGATCCAACTGCTGAGCAAGGGCGGCTTCCTTAGTTCTGTTTCGCTTCCCTTCAGCAGTTAAGACAAACTTATCGTTCTCAAAATATTCATTAACTCTCATCACATCATAACCGGTGATCTTTTCAAACCCTTCATTGTCGATCTTTCTTCTGATCCTCAGTAAACACTTAATAGTGGTACCGTTTTTAAACTGGACGCGGCCGGTTTGGACAAGCGCTATAAATTCATCTGATTTCAAATCAAAGGAGATGATCGATCCCTGATAGATCCCACGCCACTTGTACCTGCCCCTCTTAAGTACCGGTGAAACCACCTCAATTATCGCGTTGTCCTCTTCAACGGGGTCCAGATTATCACTGATTAACACATACTGCCTGAACTTACCGCGATCGACTATCAGCTCATCTGAAACCCTGTTTTTTTCTTGATCAGTGATAGTAATCGATACCTGGCTGACCCTGGGGTACTTTTGAAGAAGCTTGAAAAAGTTAGATCTCTTTCGTTTAATCACCGTACTGTCGTTTAATTGTTGGCTGCTTCTTGAGACTTCCTGTTTAAGCAGCGCAAGCTCACCGTGTAACTTCTTTAGCTTCTTATCCTTCAAGATGTTTTTTATCAGCCGGTCTGTTTGAGGACCTATGGGGGCGGTGACCGGAGTCACAATGATTCCGCCAAACAACGCTGTGATAAGCGCAGCAACAGCAGTACCCCTGCTAGTTTTAAGTTTAGGCACCACCCGGAACCATCTGCGCAGACCACCTTCACCAAAAGGCTCGGTTTCTATGGTAATAGCGGTATTAAATGATTGCGCTATCTCTTTTAAAACACCTAATATCTCACACTCACACCTGTTCTGAACAATGGCATCAATAGTAGGTGAGTCATCATTGAACCAGTAATGAAGTTCAATGGTATCACCCGATACAGCAGAGATGTTTTGTTCATTTTGCATACTTTCAATCCAGTTCTTCGAAATCACGGGTGTTTCTTCAAAGCAGCCCTACCGAAAGAGGTCGAGATCCTGAAGTGGTATTTCTATTGTTAGGTGTGAGAATGGCTCCCTAAAAGTAGTACTACAGACCAACGCGGAGAACAGACTCGCATACAATATAATATATTGAAAATGAATTTTCGGCGAGAGAAAAAGAGGCGGGGCAGATTCCAGGAAAACGGGTCGCTTTATATGGATGGTTTCGTTGTAACAGGCTTCATGGTAAGGGCAAAGGTACCAGAAAAACAGGGGCAAAACAATGTAGCGACACCAGTTGAGAGCATCGCTACAAATCACCTGCGGTTAAAACTTACATGATCAGACCCGCAAGCTCCTTACCTCTTTGCTTTAGAAGCGCTAAATCGTCTTCAGAGGGAACCCCCTGCCATTCAACCGACTCGATACTTGTCCATTTCATAGAATCGATACGCTGGTCATACTCCTTTTTTGCACCTCCAACCCATCCCCAGCTTCCGATCCGCAGCACCTTTTTGTTGATAAAATGCTTTCTTTGGAAGAGATCAAGTACATGTGCCATAGGCGGAAACATCTTGTATTCGTAGGTCGGCATCGCAAGCACAAGCCCCGAAGCCTTGTATGCGTCCGCAAGCACAAAAGATGAATCGGTGTTGGGAACCCGGTGAATAGTATAGGGGATATTCATCTCCTCGATTCCGCTGATTACCGCGTCGAGACCTACTTTTGTGTAGCCATACATCGATCCCCAAATGATACAGATCTCTTTTTCGCAGGGGCTGCCTGTATTATACCCTGCGTAGCGCGCATACCGTTCAATGATTTCGGCGGGGTTTTTACGCCAGACGATACCGTGGCTGGGCGCAATCACTTTGACTTCAAGCCCACCAAGTTTCTCCAGTGCCCGTTTAACAAAGGTGCTGAAACTTGCCACAATATTGGAATAGTATCTCAGTGATTCCTTCTCATAGAACTGATGCTCCGATTCATTAAACTCATCATCAAAAAGCCGCTCTCCCAGTTTGCCGTATGAACCAAAGGCATCACAGCTGAAAAGCACCTTTTCGGTACGCTCGTAACACATCATCGTCTCCGGCCAGTGAATATTTGGCGTTTCATAAAACTCAAGGACCTTACCGCCCCCAAGATCAAGAGAATCCCCGGTTTTCACTTCACGAAGATTTTCGGTGATTTTGAAAAACTTTTTCACCATGGCAATGCCTTTTGGAGTCGAGATGATTTCGACATTGGGGTTTCTTTTACGAATCTCGGTAACAAAGGCTGTGTGGTCCGGTTCCAGGTGATTGAGGATAAGATAGTCCAATGATTCAAAGGAACTCTGTGCAGAACCAAGCTGCTTTTCAAACTGCCCGATCGATCCTTCCCACTCCTTGGCGAGGTCGATTAAGGCAGATTTTTCGCCTTTGACCAGGTATGAATTGAGAGTAACTCCGTGGGGAATCGGCCATATCCCCTCAAAAAGATCATCTGTTGTGATGTTGGCATGAATCGCAAAGATCCCTTCGCTTATCTTATGTGCATTCATAGTATCCTCCGGATGCTGACGTTAGCAGTTTTTTGCAGCAGGTTTGGTTCAGGTATGTTCGGGTAACACATTGAGTTTCGGGCAATTTATGGCGCCTGTGACATTTCTGTGCGTCTGTGTTTTACCTTCACCTGTTTGTTGATAATTGATGTCAAGAATATATCACAAACCAGAGGATTTGTCAAACCCTGAGGGGCGGCAACTACCGGATACAAAGGCGTTAGGACTACTTTTTCTTCTCTAACTGCTTTAATACCAGTTTCATTCTGGGGATGTTCTGAAGTTTATGCTGGTGTTTTTTCAAAAAGTTCCAGTAGAGTGAGTCCCAGGTGAGAGACCATTCACCTTTTTTAAAATCACTCATCGTAAGAATGTAGTTTGATGAACTGATATAAGGTTTGGTCGAAAGCAGCCCACCATCTGCATATTGGCTCATCCCAAAAACGTTTGGAACCATAACCCAGTCGTAGGCATCGATAAACATCTCCATAAACCACCGATAGATTTCTTTGGGATGGATGTTACTAAGCATCATAAAATTCCCCAGCACCATAAGCCTTTCTATATGGTGGCAGTAGGCATTCTTTAGGACTTTGCTGATAACTGTGTCCACAGGAACGATGCCGGTTTGTGCTGTGTAAAAGGATTGGGGCAGTGGGGAAGTGTTTACAAAGAAGTTTGAGTTTCTTTGACGCTCGCCCTCAAGTAAATACACCTGAAACATATACTCTCTCCAGCCAACGATTTGCCTGATAAATCCCTCTTTTGAGTTGAGCGGAACAGCAGTGGCAAGAACACTTTGAACCACTTCATTGGGGGTAAGCAGGCCGCTGTTAAGCAGCGGGGAAAGTAGTGAATGGTACAAGAATTCTTTATCGGTTGAAATCGCGTCTTCATAATCGCCAAAGTAGGGTAGCCTTTTCTCAATGAACTCCTTAAGCCAGTGACGGGCATCTTTAAAGGTGACAGGATAGAAAAAGCCTGAAGTGTCACCCGGGTTTTGGGAAAAGTGTTTATCTACGTACTCAACCGCTTCGTCTGTAAAGCTGTTTGAGTAACAGGTAACCGGCGGGGGAGTGTAGTGGGGTGGAAGTTTTTTTCTGTTCTCCTTATCAAAGCTCCACTTTCCTCCGATTGGTTTTCCGTTATCATCAATGAGAATATTGTGTTGAAGGCGTTGGTTTCGGTAGAAACCTGCCATGTTGTAATGGCTGCTTTTCTTAAGAGTACCCCCAAAGTAGCCAGGTGAATTACACAACTCTGCTGTGGCTGGAAGTTTTGATTTAAGTTGGGGGTCATAGGGGTCGATCGCGAAAACTTTGTGTTTAGCAATCTGTCTTTGCCAGCTGCGGTTGAACTCAACATAGCGGACTGTATATCCTTTTTGAAATAGAAAATGCTGGTACGCTTTCATTGCAGCCCGGTGAAAGGTGAGCTTTTTCTTGTGAAAGTGAAAATCACGAAAAAAGCATGAATCCTCGACCAGCACTACCTTTCTGTTCTTTTTTAAACAGGGATGATTCTCAAACAGTTGGTTGGGGAATATGACAACGGCTTCATTCATTTATTATCACTCATAGCGGGTTTATCGCGTTACCTTCCATACTGTTGATTGTAAATGCAAAACGTGGACCTGTAGTATAGAATCAGGAGTGAACACATTCAGGGGGGGGAAGAACACCAATACCGCAGGAGAAGTGTGGCTATCGGTTGATAGTAGTGTGCTGCAAGAGGGTGGGGACACCCTATGTATGGGAAGACCGTATCAGGTGGTCAATGATATCTTTGGAGATAGATTTTCCCGGATGACGTTCAGGAAGTTTATTTAAAGGAAACCAGTCTGCTTCGATAATTTCGGATTCATCTATGCTGATCTCACCACTTTGATATTCTGCGGTGAATCCGACCATCACTGAACCCGACCAGCCCCAGGGTTGATTCCCAAAGTAGGTGATATTTTTCACCGTTATTCCGGTTTCCTCGTTAACCTCTCTGGCTACGCACTGTTCAAGAGTTTCACCTGGTTCAAGATAGCCGGCAACGATACTAAAATAGGGAGATTTATAGAGACGACTTTTTACCATCAGCAGCTCATTACCCCGAACAACTCCTGCGATCATTGCGGGAGAGATTCTTGGGTAATTAACCTCGTGGCAATTTGGGCAATTTTTTGCCACTTCTAAATCTGATAGTACAGTGGGGTTACCGCACGCACCACAAAACTGTGTCGATTTATTCCAGTTATACATATGATAGGCATAACTTAGCATTGGAAGAAGATCTTTATCCAAAACAGAGCGGCTGGATGGTAAGCTTATGGAGCGAAAGGGGGTGGTGTCTATATCTCCACAGTAGTGAGCGGTGAGCACAGCCTTATTATCAAAAGTTACTTCCAGCACGTTGGTGAGATGAGGGAGCAGGCTGATAACCTCTTTTGTTTCGGGTAACCGACGATCCTCTTTGGTTAAAAGCAAGTTTTTGTTATTGAAAATAAAACAGTGGTCACTCATTTCTACCGCTTCTGTTATTTGAGAATGCCTTTTAATTATCAACCCTGACATCTCCAATCCTGATCAGGTCATCAAAGCGCCACTCGATATCCAAATCACCGATTCTTGACACATTATCGCCTTTGTAGTGTATCTCGGTATCACCTGCTTTTACCAGTCTTGAAAAGCTGTATTCGAAGCGTTTGTCACCTATCTGGGTAACTTTTCCAAAGGTGTAGTCGACTCTCAGGTCTTCTACCTGTCGTATCTGTTCAATTTCCTGAGAGATGATTAAACAGTCTACAATTGATGTATAAAGTTCAAGAATTTCTGCAGGGAACTCACCGGTTGCTTTCTCTTTTTCTCTGAGATAGGTGCTAAGGATAAAAGCTATCTCGGCTAAATCGGGGACAATTTTTTGGCGTTCGATGTAATCCTCCCAGTGAATCATATCCAGAGAGTAGAGGAAATAGTCGCTGTGATATCGATCAATAGTAAGATCACCGATCTTGTCTATGGTGTTAAAATCTCTTTTGACCTCAACATCACCTATTTGTATGATACGATTGTTGGAGCCGTATTTGATCGCTCTGCCATTAATTTCGCTTATTTTGGAATTACTGTATTCAAATTCAAATTCTCCCAATCTATGAACGAGCCCGTGACGATAATAGACGCTCTGATGTCTAAATGTGTTCACTCTTCTGGGGATCCTTGATACTCTGATCAGGTTGTCGGTAGCAGTAAGAAGCATTTGAAGTTCGGAGCGGTGCTGATGCTCAGAGCTTCTGGCCTCCTGAACGTAGAGGGTAAGTAGGTGTCGGAGTTCAAAAAGATGTTGCTGTACTTTAAGGCGGTCAAAGTATTCGTTTTTATCGATTGAATTGAGATTTCTGTACCGAACCGTAAAATCATAAAGATCAGGGGTGAACTCGTAGATAGGGTCTTTGTATCGGTTGTTGAAATGGATATCAAAATTTGTGCGAAGCCTGTGAGGTCCCACTATTCTAAAATAAAAACCCGCAGGATCGGTTCTGAATTTGGTACTGGGCAGAGGGGTACGATGATGAACTCGTTCGATACTGCTTAAAGAGTGGTATGCCTGCACCGGGTTCACAATAGTGCAGAAAAGCAAAGTAAGCAGCGCAATAATGGATGATGTTGTTTTCAATGTAACACTCACTGTAGAGATACGTATTGGACGATCGTTTAGTTAGACTGGCTAAGCATTTTAAAAGTTACACTAAAGCTCAAAATAGTTATTGCTATAGATTAGCAAATCTTTAACCGTATTAGGAAAAATACACATGTTTACCCTGGTATTGCAAAGATCAAAGGTAATAAGTGATTGTGAATTAGGTGGATGGGGGTAATTGCTGAGGATGGGTTTTTGGGGGACGGACTGTTTTTAGTGCCGTAAGGAGTTTTCAATTTAGTAGTGAGGAGAAGAGGGGACGGACTGTTTTTATCGTCATACTTCTACTCTGTTTTCATCCAAAAATATTGAAGTTTTGCAATCTTGAGGGCGCCTGCAGCGTGAATGGGTGAAGGGCTGGTGTTGCTGGGTACCGGGTATGTGTCAGGGACTTTGAGTGGTTGTTTTTGCCGGGACAAAAGAGGGGACGGACTATCTTTAACACTTTAATCCTGCCTTATGTAGCCTTAAACCAAGCCAGTCCTCCTTCTTTTCAGTTATATGCTCTTCACCCCTCGCAATTAGGGAGTTCATCACTGCTTTTAAGAGCAAGTGGAAGAGAAGTTTGGAGGTCGGTAGGGTTTTCCATGAAGGAGAAGTTTTAGGGGACGGACTGTTTTTATCGTCATACTTCTACTCTGTTTTCATCCAAAAATATTGAAGTTTTGCAATCTTGAGGACGCCTGCAGCGTGAATAGGTGAAGGGCTGGTGTTGTAGGGTACCGGGTATGTGTCAGGGACTTTGAGTGGTTGTTTTTGCCGGGACAAAAGAGGGGACGGACTATCTTTAACACTTTAATCCTTCCTTATGTAGCCTTAAACCAAGCCAGTCCTCCTTCTTTTCAGTTATATGCTCTTCACCCCCCGCAATTAGGGAGTTCATCACTGCTTTTAAGAGCAAGTGGAAGAGAAGTTTGGAGGTCGGTAGGGTTTTCCATGAAGGAGAAGTTTTAGGGGACGGACTGTTTTTATCGTCATACTTCTACTCTGTTTTCATCCAAAAATATTGAAGTGTTGCAATCTTGAGGACGCCTGCAGCGTGAATGGGTGAAGGGCTGGTGTTGCTGGGTACCGGGTATGTGTCAGGGACTTTGTTTTTGCCGGGACAAAAGAGGGGACGGACTATTTATTTTGAGAACGTTGTCTGAGAGATTTATAAAAAGATTTGTCGTGAAAAGGATTAAAAAGGGGTCTATAATTATTGTATGGATTGGGAGCGATCTTTTTTGTAAGTTGTGGTGTTGGTTTTTTTGACTGTGTCCCTTTTGTTCCAAAACCTGGAAACTATAACAATTTAAACACAGTCGTATTTTAACCACTATTAAACCTACTTTATTATAAATCCTGAACCTATTTTGTATAGAGCAGGCTATTTAACCGTTTAATAGGTGGGTACAGTATCAGAAATCGTTGATTTTTGTGGTAATAAAGGTGAAGCATACTAATTCTCTTCAGGGGGTGGTGCTTATCAGGTAAGTGGCAGTTTAAGCGTTTAATTTGATGTGGTGTTTTTATTAATGAAGAGGAGATGTGTTTTATGAAGAAGTTTCTTTTGCTTGTGGCACTATCGGTTCTGTTTTGTGCGGTAGCTGTTTTTTCTGCAACCCCCGTTGCACAGCATGGTCAACTTAGTACTACTTCAAACAGAATAGTAGACCAGAGCGGTAATACGGTTCAATTAAGAGGAATGAGCCTTTTTTGGAGTCAGTGGGAAGGGGGCAGGTTTTATAATAGCGGAACTGTTGATTGGCTTATCGATGACTGGCGGGTAAATGTTGTAAGAGCTGCAATGGGCGCAAACCATCACGAATCCGGAAGTGGCTATGTTTATGATAACAGTGAAGAATACAAGGTTCGGGATGTGGTTGAAGCGGCTATTGCCCGAGGCATCTATGTAATTATCGACTGGCACTCTTACGAAGCACAAACAAACACTGCCGAAGCTGTTGATTTCTTCTCAAGAATGGCAAGAGATTATGGTAACCATCCAAATATTATCTATGAAATCTATAATGAGCCCACAGGTGTTGAATGGGATACGGTAAAAGACTATGCCTCACAGGTAATTCCTGCAATAAGGCAGCATGACAGCGACAACATAATAATCGTTGGAACTCCCAACTGGTCCCAGGATGTGGACGATGCTGCAAATGATCCTATCTCCGGTTCCAATATAGCCTACGCATTTCATTTTTATGCTTCTGATGATTGGCATCAGGAAGACTTAAGAGCAAAAGCTGATTATGCAAAAAACAGTATACCGATTTTTGTAACCGAATGGGGATTAACTCAGGCTTCAGGTGATGGGCACATAGATATTGGCAGAGTGGATGCCTGGGTAAACTGGATGGAACAAAATCAGATTTCATGGACGGCATGGTCGATCGTTGATAAGGATGAGACGTCTGCTGCACTTCAAAATAATCCCAGCTCAACAGGTAATTGGTCTCCGGATCAGCTAACTCAGTCTGGTTCCTATCTTAGGGAAAAAATAAGAGAGTTGAATCCCTCCTCTTATTCTGACCAGGGTGGTGATACTGGTGGTGGTGATACTGGTGGTGGTGATACCGGAGGTGGTGATACCGGAGGTGGTGATACCGGAGGTGGTGATACCGGAGGGACATTATTGAATGGTGATTTCTCACAGGGGGATGACTATTGGAATCTGGAATTCCACGACGGAGCAGGTTCAGGTGGTGTAACAAACGGAGAATACAGGATATCAATTGAGGATGCCGGAAGTGAACCGTGGCATGTCCAATTTACACAATCGGGTATTAGATTAGAAGAAGGCAAAACATACAGATTCTCTTTTGATGCCAGAGCGGAAGGGAGCAGAACCATTGAGGCAAATATTGGAATGGCTGATGATCCCTGGCAGAGCTATATTGGAGAGGGGCACGGTGTTTTTGACTTAACAGCATCTATGCAAACCTTTCAAATTGAATTTACAATGACTCACACTACAGATGACAACTCACGGGTCGAATTTAATGCAGGATCCACTTCATCTGAAGATGTATTCATCGATAATGTAATCATTGAAGAACACACTCCAGCCTCTTCAGTTAATAATGCCTTTGTTAGAAAAGGTGGGTTGTTTATGGAAATTACATCAAACCCACTGAGTCCTGTTGCCAATATAACCTTCAATGTCATTGAGAGAAACAACGTTGTTCTTCAGGTCTTTGATGTTACCGGAAGGCTTGTTGACTCTTTTAGGCCAGGGGTTCTTGATAAAGGAATTTACAATTACACTTTTAACCGAAGCTCTGTTCCTTCGGGAGTGTATTATGTCAGACTAAATACAGGGAATTCACAGGTCTTGAACAGAAAAATGGTGCTTATGAATTAAGTGTACAAAAATATAATTCTTACATGTCGTGTCATCACAATCTCAGACCGCTGGAGTTTTCCGGCGGTCTGTTTTGGTTTGAAAGATATCTATTGTTTACCCAAATAATTATGAGTATATCTGTGCCAAAATGTTGAAAATTCGATCTCACCAGGGGACAGATCTAATGTATGATCAATATGGTACTTGGAAGAAACATCTTTTTTTACTCTTCATATCACATTTCGCCTTGGTTTTTTGGGGCAAGGGAACGGAGATTCATGTGAGTAGAAAGATTTAACAGGGATTAGGCTTCCTGGCAATAATCTAAATTGCAATAAGGAATTTTATAGTTTTGTATAATAGAAACTATTTGTTATTTTCATTTCACCTCTAAAATAGAGTGCTGTTATTCAATTTAAGTTATTTCAGGAATTAAGCGACATGAACGTTTACAGGTTTATTGGGTTAAAGACGACTATTGTGAAATTTGGTATGCTAATCGTCTCAATTGCTTTTCTTTTTACAACAAATGCAGATTATACATCCGAGCCACTTCTGGTGGGAACCCGGGAAACTCCACCCTTTGCCATGCAGGATAAAAACGGGAACTGGTCAGGCATAACAATTGAGCTTTGGGAAAGAATTGCTGCACAGTTAAATATCCCGTATCGCTATAAATCATTTACTCTGCCGGCTATACTTCAGGGTTTAGAGGATGGAACTGTAGATGTTGGTGCGGCAGCACTTTCCATAACCAGTGAACGGGAAACGGTCATGGATTTTTCCCACCCCTTTTTTACAACAGGTCTTGGCATAGCAGTTCATCAGAAACAACAGCCAACATTGTGGTCTATACTAAGAAGGGTATTTTCCAGGCAATTCTTAGAGATTATCGCCACTTTGAGTTTAGTGCTTTTTGTTTTCGGTTTTTTGATCTGGTTTTTCGAAAGGAAACGTAACCGTTCTCAGTTTGGGGGTAACACTTTAAGGGGTATAGGTGCGGGTTTCTGGTGGTCGGCTGTAACCATGACTACTGTTGGATACGGGGATAAAGCTCCGGTTACATTGTGGGGGCGGCTGGTAGCACTGATATGGATGTTTGCAGCAATCATTGGGATCTCAATCATTACAGCATCGATTACTTCTGCACTGACAGTGGCTTCACTGGATACAGAAATTAGTGGCCCCCAGGATTTAAAGAGAGTTAGTGTAGGGACTATAAATAATACAACAAGTTTTGATTATTTACATGATCGGGGAATATATCCTAAACTTTATGATTCGGTAGAAGATGCACTTTTGGCTCTCAGTTCAGGAATCGTTGGCGCGATTGTGTATGATGCACCGATACTTACCTATTTTATAAACCAAAACTATGCCGGAAAACTACATACCCTTTCTTCAACTTTTAATCCGCAAAAATATGGTATTGCCTTGCCATTGGACAGCCATCTGCGTCAACATGTAAATATTATACTTCTTGAGCTGATTGAAAATGGCGATTTGAACAGAATAAAACAGCGTTACCTCGGGGAGTAAAAAAGAAAACTATTTATACAGTATCGTTTTCTGGTTGCAAACCAGAAAAATGGGTTTAGTATCATAGTTATCATTATTTTGGCTATGAAAATAACATTTGAAGAGATAATGGTTTGACAGCGAATTGTACATTGTTTTCGTATCGCGAAAAGTAGTTGATATTGTAGCCTGCAAACTACTATTTTGGCATGTGAGAAAGTTAATAAAATTAGCAGAACTTAATATTTGCAAAACAAAAGAAAAAAAATAAATTGTCACCCAAATATAACATATTGTTCTATAATCAAATATATAAAAAAAGGATTGAAATAAATCTTGATTATATATATAATCTTAATTAAAGAGTATTACTGGTAATACAAAATTTGAAATGCTTTTAGCATTTGAAAATTTCAAAGAGAGAGAAAGTTTATTTCCCATCACCCTTAATGTATGGAGGTGCTATGTATACTCGTAACTTGCTAAATGCAGTATTTGTTGTTGTTCTGGCAGTCTTTTCTGTACATGGTTCTATATCGGTAAGAGTGTATTCAAGAGAGGATGCGCTGCATGAGAATAATGTTTCACGACCACGAATCTATATCGAAAATAGTGGCACTGAACCAATAGCTGATTTCTATTATTATTACTTTTTTAAGCCTGAGGGGGGAGTGCCGGTTTTTCAAGAATACTATGCTCCTGATTGTATTATAACAATGCATGATACTATAAATGGAATATACTTTCTTAAATATGATTTTTCGGGACTGACTCTTGGGCCAGGTGAAATACATCCCAATACCGATGGTAATTCTGTTGGTTTGATGTACGATGATTGGGCAGAATGGAACAAAACAAACGATCCATCCAACACTAGAAGTGATTACTTCACACTTAATGGTGCGATTTCAGTTTTCCTTTCAGATGGGACTCAGATTTATGGTAACGGAATCGAAGATCCGGAAAACCCTCCGCAACCCCCTGTAATCAATCTAAGTCAGGGAAATTACGCAGTGTATTCCAAAGAATTTACTGACATCAGGGATCGCTCAACTATACGGGGCGGACGGGTTGGTTCTGCTTTTTATACAGAAGCAGGGGCTGGCACAGAGATTTTCGGAGGAATCTACTCCGGTGGCAACGTTTTTATCAGAGAGAGAGCTAACATTGAAGGAGATGTTGCTGCTGTACAAAGTATTAACAAACAAAATGGAGTAGTTGTGAGCGGTGAACAACGCCAGTATGCTCAAATCACTTTTCCCCCTATTCCCGAAATTGAGGTAGAGTACAGTGGCGCTGATGTGTCAGTTGGTCCGGGCGAAACAGCTACTTTAGATCCGGGGCAATACAGAACGATTCAAATATTCAGTAACGCGACTGTTACTCTCAGCTCAGGAACCTATTCAGCAAAGAACTTCATTGTTGAGCCGGATGTAAATATAATAGTTGAGGTGGAGGATGAAGGTAAGGTTGAAATACACGTAAGTGATCAGATCAGTATTGGAGACAGGTTTGAGATGGCCTTAGATACTTCCCTCTCCCCCTACTATGTTTCATTTTTTAGCGGCCAGTCGGGGCAACTGAGAATAGGTACCGATGCTTTGTTGTATGGAGACATAAAAGCTCCAAATGCAGATATCTATCTCTCATCCAGAACCACTCTTTACGGCTCAATAGCAGGAAAAAAAGTTGTCGTTGAGCCTGATGCAATCGTATGTACACCCCCTGTTTTGTTTGATTTTTATCACAACAGATGGGCACAGGCACCTTCTTTTGATCCTACAGTTTTTAGATATAAAACAGTGTTCCCCGAGAGTGAAACGTACATAATACCAAAAGTAGACTACTTACCAGGAGTAACTGTTACTGTAAATGGGGGTGAGCCGGGGTTGCCAATAGATTTGACTGGAGACACTACTGACATAGTGGTTAACCTTGAAAACGATGTTGGCTGTGGTAGTAGTCAGTACATACTTTCGGTTATTAGGTCACCTAATCATCAATTGTTTGTAAATGTAAACTCTCCTGCGCCTGAAAGTGAACAGGATGGAGAAAGTTGGGAGACCGCGTTCGCGGACTTGCAGCCCGCTATCGATAAGGCTGTTACGGAAGGAAGGGAACTATGGGTTGCTATAGGTGTTTACAATCCAACCTACAGAACCGATCCCGATGATCCCAGATCTGCTACTTTCATGATGTATCCGGGGCTTAGAATAATAGCCAGTTTTCTTGGTACCGAAACCAGCTTGCCTCCAAGGGGGGATGCGTCTAACCCCACGGTGTTATCGGGTGATCTGGAAGGTAATGATGACCTTGTTTCTCAATGGCCGCCGGCTCCTGGTGACAGTATCTATTTAAATGATAATGCATACAATGTAGTCACAATGGAAGGGCCAAGCTATGGTAGCAAGGCAATACGAGTAGAACGAGTAGTGATTACGGGTGGAGTGGCGCAAGGGGGTGGTGAAAAAAGCACCGGAGCAGCCATAATGAGTAGAAACAGCACCCCTTCTATATATGATGTATATATAGAGCGCAACATCGCTGACTCCTCAGGGGGAGCTATTGCGTCAAGAGCCGGCTTTAGTCTACTTGAGAGAGGTGAAGTAAGATACAATATCGCAAAAAGTGGTCGGGGAGGGGCAGTATATTCTTTTGGCGCGACTTCACTTATAAAGGAAGTGAATTTTTCCTATAACAGGGCGCTGGATTCATCAGAAACTGCCGGGGGAGGTGCTCTTGCCATCCATAATACGGATTTGACCATAGAAAATGTTAACTTTATAGCAAACCGGGCTTCAGGAAAAGGGGGGGTGGTCTATAGTGTGGAAAGTGATTTGTTTATGACCGGATCATCCTTTTTTGATAACAGGGCCGTAATCTTTGCTCAAGGAATATGGCATGAAAACTCTACTGCTACACTGGAAAATTCACAAATATTCAGTGACAGGGAAAGGGAGATTTTTGGAGGTGGAGGTTTTGATATTAAAGATTGTGTAGATTTTTTTGGTCTTTGAAACGATGGTGAGCGTAACTGGTTTAATCATAAATCAGTTACGTTTTTATTGGTGAGATACAAATATAGAAAAAAACGGAAAAATATATTTTAGATGTAATTTTTTTTGTATTTTCTTTCTCTTAAATCTCTCACTTTTCCAAAAGAGGCCTGGTTTATGGCAAAACTTGTTTATAAAGGTAAAACAAAGGATGTGTACGCACTTGAAGATGGAAATTACCTACTTGAATTCAAGGATGATGTTACAGGTGAGGATGGCGTATTTGATCCTGGTGCAAACTCTGTAGGGCTTACCATAGAAGGAGTAGGTAAAGCCGGCCTTAAACTCACAAAACAATTCTTTGAGGTGCTGCGGGATAAAGGAATTCCAACCCATTATATAGATGCAGATATCCAAAACGCTACTATGAAAGTTAAACCAGCCACAGTGTTTGGACAAGGCCTGGAAGTAATTTGTCGTTACAGAGCTGTTGGAAGTTTTCTGCGTCGGTACGGAGATTATGTAAAAGAGGGCGAGCCACTTGATGCATTTGTTGAAGTTACCCTCAAAGATGATCAGAGAAATGACCCTGTTATAAGTAGTGATGCACTGGAGATGCTTGGTATCCTTTCTAAAGACGAGTACAAAAGACTCAAAGAACTCACGATCGCAATTTCAGGTATCATAAAATCAGAGCTGGAAAAGAAAAGCATTGAGCTTTATGACATCAAACTTGAATTTGGGAGAGTGCAACCGGATAACCAAATCGTTCTTATCGATGAGATTTCAGGTGGTAACATGAGAGCCTATAAAGATGGAAAGTATATAGAGCCGCTTACTCTTGAAAAATTAGTTACTGGGTAATACACCAAAACAGGATTTTAACTCTGTGAAATTATTGATTTCACAGAGTTGTACCCCTCCCTAAGATTAGCAAAAAACTGAGTGAGTTTTTGGTCCTATAAGATAATCAGAATGTAGCGTTGCCCGCGGAATAAACAGAAATATTCATTCATATATAATGAAGAAAATGGCCGAATTTTTGCTTCCACTTACGGGTGCACCACTAATGGAGAACGTTTGTTATGGGAAGCAAATCAGTTTTAACGGTACCAGGAGCAGTATACCAGGTTTTTGCTCATGGCATTCCAGAAAACGGCATTTTCAGAAACGATAATCTTAAAGCATATTTTCTGAAAAAACTTTCAGAATTGTTGAAAAATTATAGTTATCGATGTTTGGGCTGGTCTGTTTTGGATGATCATTTTCACCTCATAGTAAAAACTAGTATCCTTCCAATCTCTTCATTTATGAACAAACTTAACACAAGTTTTGCTTTGCGCTACAATCATGTACATAAAAGGGAGGGACATGTTTTTAGTAGCCGTTTTAATGGGATAATAGTACAGGAGGAACTTTTTATTAAAGATCTGGTCCGATGGGTTCACTTAAACCCTGTACGCAGGGGGGCTTGTTCGTTAAACAGTTTAAAGTCTTACAGATGGAGTGGGCATAGAGAAATTGTGAAGGATGAGCAAGGAATTATAGATTGTGATGCACTTTTAAGAAATTTTTCCGGGGTTAAACCTGTAAATTCTTACAGGAAATTTGTCCTTTCTGCACCTCAAAACTATAGAGATGTTTTTCTCATTAGGTGCGTAAGAGAAGCAAACCAAGGCTGGTATAGTTTCACAAAAGCTGAAAGTTGGGTTGTTGGGGACCCAAAATTTACAACTATGGTGTTTAGCTGCGATATTACCGGAAGTAGAAATGTAGCTCGATATATAAAAGAGAATGTGAGCTTGGAGAAATTAAAGAATAACATAGTTTCTTTAATGAAAGTGAAAAACAGCGATTTCTTTAAACCAAAACGTTCCAATGTTTCTAAACTTGCACAGGAAGTGCTTGCGTTTGTTGCGCTATACAGATTTGGTTTCAAAAGAAAAGATATTGCTACTTACCTTGGGGTATCTAACGCAACGGTATCTAAGCTCATAAAGCAGGGTCATGCTTTTTGTGAAGGTAGCGCCGCTATACACACTCTGTTTAAAGAGATAGAAGAAATGGCTTTGATGAAGAATGAAATGTAGTGAAGGGTGGATGTAGAAGGTGGGGGAGTTACAAACTACTCTATTTAAGACCTTTGGCCTGATTCTTTTTAGCTTAGGGGCAGCAAGCTCTTCTCAATTCTGCATCGATAAGTTACGCGCCCACCTTCCTTCACCTAAAGAGCAAATTTGTGCTGAAAATGGCGCCTTTTATGCCTATATCAGTAAATACGACCTTCCCTCAAACAACATTTGCCACACACTCTCTACCTTTGAATCAGATTCTTTTGTTTGTGCAGCTCAGGTTTTTAAGGTCAAAAAGGCGCAAGGTACAGTTATTCTCGTACACGGATACTATGACCATGTGGGAATGCTTACTCATCTTATTGAAAAAGCGTTGTCTTCGGGGTTTAATGTGGTGGCTTTCGATCTTCCCGGCCATGGGCTCTCAACGGGAAAGAGAGCTTCAATCGAATCGTTCGATCATTATACAAACGCATTTAAGAGTGCAGTAGCCATTGCTGCTGATGAGCTCCCCGGGCCCTATTTTGCCGCCGGACATTCAACTGGTGGTGCAGTAATCATAAGTTACCTTACTACTTACGATGACTCTAAAATTGAAACGGCTGTGCTCCTGGCTCCTCTAATACGCAGTTCCCATTTCCGGGTCGCAAAAATTGCTCACTTCATTACAAGCCCCTTTAAAAGTAAGCTCCCCCGATGGTTCAGAAACTCCTCTTCAGATACACTTTTTCTCAGAAAACAACAGAATGATCCATTGCAGCATCAGTATTTTCCCATGCAATGGGCCACCGCTTATTATGAGTGGGAGAGAAATATACAAAATATGAAAACGGTAAGTGTTCCGATAACTATCGTTCAGGGTGATGAAGATAATGTAGTAAATTGGAGGTATAATATACCTTTTCTTGAGAAAAGGTTAGAAAAATGCACGACCAAAGTGGTCGAGGGCGCGAAGCATCAGTTATTTAATGAATCCAAAACGATTAGAAGAGAAGTTTTAGACTACTTTATAGATGCTTTAAAGAGGGGGGTAGAAAAGTAGCTTCCCCGTTCCAAAGAACTTCTTGGTTTGAAACGGGAAAATTATTTTTGGAGTTCCTTATTACTTGCTCAATTGTCGTCCTCAGGTACATGGCCATGCTCTAAGGCGTGTGCCAATTCATTATCTGTGGTTTCAGTAGCAAAAGACTCCTGAGCCGTGAGATTATAGGACCTTATGAGCCTGCCAAGGCGATCCCAGCGTATCCATGGAAAGCCTGAATCAAGCGACATATAGAGAATAAAAGCTTTTGCTTTTATGTAGTTACGATTCACATACCCCCAGTATCGTGAGTCCATGGAGTTGTTACGGTTGTCACCGATCATAAAATAGTTATCAAACCTGACTTGGTATTCTTCTATCTCCTGGCCATCTATATAGACATGTTTTCGGAGTTCGATTTCTGCATCCGGATAGCGTTTTTGCACCCCACTTTCTACATGCTTTAAAACATTGTCCAGTTCAACCCAGTCATCAATTGTATTGAAATCAAAGGGAACCTGCTTGTTTTTTAACCTGTTAAAAACAGTAACTCTACCCGAAAGCAGGTCGTTAAGAGTTATAGTAGTATTAAAGGCGGGGAACCGGGCATCGTTTGAAAATTCACCATCAAGGTATAAAGAAAAATCGATTGAAACATCCCTGCGTGGGTTTTCCTGTCTAACCAGGTGTTTAAAGAACAAAAACTCTCTTACCGGCATCAGTTGAGGTATTAAAACATCACCTTCAGCAGGTATCTCGAGCGGAGCAAAAAAGGAGATGCGTGGATCAAGAGTATTGCCGGTTATGTATTTCCCATCGGGGGGAAGTTCAATTGGTATATCATCTACCAGTACAAGCTGGTTTCTTATTTCTACCGTAGAGCCCGGGCCTGCGATGTTGCGCTTAATGTAGTCTTTTCTTTCGGTTCCGGGATACTTAAATATTACAACATCACCCGGCTTGGGGTCTGCAAAGGCGGGAAATCGGGTAGTTATCCCCAGGTCCTGTGAAAAGGGGACAATAGGGGCACCATAGATAAACTTAAGGCCCAGAAGCATATCGCCAACCAGCAGACTGTCTTCCATTGAGCCGGTAGGGATTTTAAAGGCCTGGATCACATATATTATTGCGATAAGGGCCATAGCAAGTGCAGAGCCCATCTCTCTGAATAATCGTAAAATTCCGGCCTTCTCAGACCTGCGGGCTTGATCTTTGGACAATGTGATTCCTCCGTCTTAAAATAACGTTGAGCATAATGTTGCAGCTGGAATAAAGGCATGCTTTTAAAAAAGCTATTTCGTTACTACTGAAAGAATATTTAAAATACGTTAATTCTTAATCTCCGGTCCACCTTTTAAGGGATGCTCTGTTTGGTTTTTTCAATTCTTAGGCCTTAATCGTTCGGGTAATGTCGGTTTATTCCGATATATAGATGTAATACCCGGGGAGTGGATCTCTCTTTATGGATTATTGAGGACAGAAAGAATTTCGGAATGAAGATGTTTATTGGTGAAAAGAATTGAGCCGTTATGGATTGAATCATTACCTTTTATATCGGTATAATACCCTCCGGCTTCCCGTATGATGCAGGCTGCAGCTGCACAGTCCCACGGTTTATCCAGAAGGTTAACACAGATATCAATTTTGCCGCTTGCGAGGCATACATAGCTGTAGGCATCCATAAAGCCGTACGTATAATCCCACCGCTTCATCAGCTCTAGCAATTTGGGCCCTATCGGTTGGTTTGCATTTTCCACATACCCTAAAACACTGCCCATAGCATTTTGGAGTTTTAAAGTGGGAGAAACCTTTATACTGTTATTGTTAATAAAAGCACCGCCGCCCTTTGTACCATAACACATACAGTCCATGGCAGGAAGATAAATTACCCCAAGAACAGGTTCATTGTCCTGTTCCAGTGCAATAAGGACGCTATAAGTTGGAATCCTACGGATAAAGGGGCGAGTTCCATCAAGAGGGTCAACTATCCATCTTCTACCATTATTTGTCGCAATTTCTTCGGTTTCTTCGCCCAAAAAACCATCCTCAGGATATTCATTCAGGATGATCTCTTTAATCGTTTGCTCACACTTTTGATCGATTTGCGTAACTGGTGAGCAGTCGCTTTTTCGCTCTATAGAGAGTGCTGTTCCCAATCCTTTTTTTTGAATTGCACCCGCTTTTTGAGCTGCTAAAAGTGCGGTCGACAGTTCTTTTTTTAACATGTAACTTCCTGAAAGTAGTTAGTTCTTAGATGTAGTTTCCGTTTGGATTTCAAGCCTATCGGTGTCTCTGCACCCCAGTGAGGCAGTAGCCCTTAATTTAGAAAACCGCACACATAGTTTTCTACTTATTCGTTTTAAGTAGTTTTTTCTTACGATTAAACAACTTTATGCCTACATGTTTTCTGCCCAGAATAAGCCCAATCAGTGCTCCGAAAACAGTTCCGGTGCCACGGTTAAAAGCAAATGCAACGATTTTGCCCAACAGTGATAGGATAAGTTTTAAAACCGATGAGAACGTGCCTAAAACTTTTGAAAGTAGCCAAAACGGTAAGGATAAGATTTTGCAGATCATTTTTTCACACTCCTCTTTTTTTACCTGAGTAGTTCTACGGTACCGATAAGTGAAAGGGACAATAGTTAAATATATAGTAATTCCTACGAAAATAGTATGCAAAACTTAATGAAAGTATGTTATAGCAGAGCCTGTGCCATAATTTTTTGGAAGGCATAGGGTGTTTTCACAACCCAAAACTCTTGGCAGGTTTTTTGACTGTTTCTAAAAGTAAATCGAAGGGGTGATGATGGGAAAAAATGATGGAAACTAACCCTAAAGGTTGTTGTAAGAGCTGGTATACTGAAAAAACGAATTGAAAAAAGACTGGGCAGAAGTGATTTTTTAGTCTGTTTTGAATAAAATTCTTAATTATAAGGAAAAGATATGAATATAGCTACCCTTTTTACTACATCAAGAGTAGTCTTTGCCCCCCTTTTTGCTTACTTTTTTATAACTGGTTTTCCCACAGACCAAACTGCATGGATTTGGATCTGTTTTGCTCTTGCCGTTCTCATTGAGCTAAGCGATCTGTTAGATGGTACTATTGCAAGAAGCAGGGGCGAAGTGACTGATTTTGGGAAAGTCTTCGATCCGGTGGCTGATAGTGTATCACGGCAGACCATTTTTATCTCCTTTATGGTTACTGGAGTGATCCCTTTATGGATGTATCTGATATTTTTCTATAGAGATGCTTTTTTGCAACTGCTTAGAATCGTGTGCGCTTCAAGCGGAATCGTTCTGGCTGCCAGAAAATCGGGAAAAGCAAAAGCCGTACTCCAGGGGATTGCAACTTTTGGTGTCCTATTTGTGATCCTGCTGCTTCGCTATCAGGTTGAATGGATGCCTGCTCAGATCCTTGGTTTTCACCCTGGCTTCTGGGTCATGCTTTTACCAACGCTTTTTACACTTCTTTCAGTTATAGACTATGTTATTCCAAATAGAAAACTTATCGGCAAGATGATGGAGACTAAATAAAAATAGGTTGACGGTTCTGTTAGAAGGGAAGTTATTTAACTAATTTAAACAGCAGTTAATTATATTATAATAATAAGTTGGGAAAAACAGAACGTATAGTTACGTAAAAGACACTAACTTGTTTCAGCTCAAATTGTTCATCTAGTTTAAGCTGAAAAGTAAGTACAAGGCTTTGTTGGTAGAATGCTTTCTAAGAATGGATTCCCCCATTTGTGCTGGAATAGGGGATTTATTAAGAGTTTCGGGTGTGTATTCTTCACTCAATTTTTGGAAATTAGCCGAAAAAAATGATATATTTCCGGTTCGATGGTCAAATGTATCCGTGCTTTTCCTAAACAGTTGAGTTTTGTGGAGAAAAAAGTGTATACAACCGAAGTTTTTAATGTAATAATTGATACTCTGTTTTTCTCTTTTTTTAGAATCGAGATTAGATAATTTCAGACTTAGGCAAAAATGATGGTTTTACCTTTTAATTTGTTACCCTTAGTTTCCCTTCTGGTCGCATGTATTCTTTCTGTTTTATTGCTGAGAGTTTTGCTTCGATTGCCAATCACCAGCTATTTCAGCGATAAACCGGATGAAAGAAAAGTACACTCCAAGCCTATACCCCGAATGGGTGGGCTTGCAATAGTGCTCTCTTTTCTTTTTACTTTATGTTGTTGGTTTGTTTTAGCACACTATACGACATTTGCAGACGGGGTAGATCCCAGAGTGGCAGGGGCGATCTTTGCCGTTGCTGTGGTAATTGGAATCTTTGGCTTTTTAGATGACAGTGTTTTTGTGGAGGTTAGAGTCAGGCATAAAGTTGTTGCCGAACTTTTGCTTGCACTGGGTGCTGTGTATGTCTGTTCGATTCATACAGGCCCTATCTCTATTCTCGGCTTTTTCACCATACCTCTTTGGGCAAGTCAGATTATTTCGGTTTTATGGATTCTGGGGATTATAAATGCCATAAATATTATCGACGGAGTTGATGGGCTCGCTGGTGGAATCTCTCTTATTGCCATTCTTACCCTTGCTCTGATTTCGGCTATAGGGGGAAATGTTGCAGCCCTTACAATCAGTCTCATGCTGGCTGGCTCTGTTTTTGGTTTCCTTCTCTTTAATATGCCACCTGCAAAAACTTTCATGGGAGATACCGGCTCTCTCTTTCTGGGAGGAATGATTGCCATCCTTTCACTATACCTGGCCAGCACGGTTACCGGATCGCGTTCCTTTCTAATAATGCCCCTTATCGCCGGAGTTCCCATAGTGGAAGTGTTAGTGACTATGGTACGTCGCTATTTTAAGGCAGTGGACAGGAATAAGTCGTTTACTGAACGGTTAAAAAGTTTAAGTACTGCGGATAACTCACATATCCACCATCGTCTTATGTTTCGCGGTTTTGACCACTTTGAAACCGCTCTGATTCTGTCTTTAACAGCGATCACGCTTTGTGGTGGTGCGGTATGTCTCATTTTTCTACCCAAGTATCTGGTAGCCCCCTTTCTGATCTATCTCTCCATTCCTGTGGTGCTTATTCTTAATAAACTTGGATTTGGTGGCAGATTCAAAAAAGCACTACGGCTGAGTGACTCAAGAATATCGGGCTACACCAGGACATCCCTTATAGGGGTAATAGATAAGGATGGTATACTTTCTCATGCGCTTGAACTGGAAAGAAAAGATGATGTGGTCTTCCTGCCGGTCACTGAAGAGATTCCCGATAGAATAAAGAACCATCTTCACGCAGTTATTATACGCAGCTCTTTTTCTCAGTATAAAACTGATCTGCAAAAAGCAGAGAAGCTGGCGTACAGTGTTAAAGGCCCAATATTTCTTGTTACTGCAGAAAAGAACTCGAAGCTGGCAATGATGGAATTTTTTAAGAATGGAACACTAAAGGTTAAAAATAAACAGCAGACCTTACGGGAGCTTGCCCGTGAGATGCAAAATGTCTCTGTTAAAAGCAATGCCAGGCATGTACATGAGCGGGTTGTTGAAATCAATGCAGAGCCAGATAAGGGCGGCAGTGTAGTATGATTACCAGTAACATAGCAAAGCCCAGATGTCTTATAGTAACAAAAGACCTCTCTCTTCGTTTTACTCTAAATACAGTGGTTCCTGAACTTGGCTATGTGGTTGATATAGCAGAAAACCGAAATGATGCTATGCGGCTCTTTATGCTGCATCGCCACTCTCTTCTTCTGATCGAATCTGCACTTCTCCCCAACTATCCCCACAGGCTTGTGCAGTTCTTTAAGATGGCTCACCGCACCCCGGCAGTTATCATTTTCTCAAAAAAAGACCGGGACCTTAGCGAGTACTCCTATTTTCACGATGGTGTCTATGAAGTGGTGGACATACCGTTTAAGATTGAAAATTTAATCTTTGTTATAAAGCGCACTGTGGGGTACATGAAAGTTCGATCCAAAAACCTGTTTTTAAAGGACTTTCTGATGCACGCAGGGTTAGCTGCTCCGGTGTTGTTTCTGCTGCTCTATTTTTTAACAAAATAAGGTTCCCTACTGCTCTTAAAGTGTATGGTTGGTTTAAGGTCAAATAAATCATTAAGGCTTAATTAGCAAATTGCTATAGAATTTTGACTAAAATTAGCAAAAGAGCAGAGTTGCTAACTATTTTTATAGTAAATCCTTATTGAATCAGTTATTAGTTACTCTTAAAAACATAAACTCCTGGAAAAAAATGAAAGTTAAAGAAAATCACAGCTCACAAAGCAGTGCTTCTGGTTCTAACAGTGGTTCTCATTCCACAATAAATAGCGTTTCTGATGAAATTTCACTTATTGATTTGATTTTGATAATATGGAAGGGTAAATGGATCGTTGTTATATGTACCCTGCTGGCTACAGCTGCTGGGGTTATCTATGCTTTGCATGCTCCTGATGTTTTTTCTACCAGTGCACATTTTATAACTAAAACAGGGAGGAGCTCTGGGGGAGGCAATCTCAACCAGTTAGCTTCAATGGCAGGTATATCCATGGGGAGTGGTGGTAGTATAGACCCTTCTGAGTATTTGGATAAGGTAATTCAGGACTATAACTTTGTTGCATCTCTTTATGAGCGTAAATGGCCACTTGGTAATGACTCCTTACATCTTGAACAGATCCTTGAGATTGAACCTGATTCTACTGTTGGCAACTGGGAACGGGTCTACCAAATGCAAAAAATTGAACGGGTGCGCAGAGGGCGGTTTATTACAATAAACAGGGATGTTAGAACCGGAATTCTGACGCTTACGACCAATGCATCTGATCCTCAGTTGGCCTATGAACTTAACAGGTATACCCTTGAATATGTAAGTAACTATATTAGGAATTCTCTTCAGAGTCAGGCTAGGGAAAAAAGAGAGTTTATTGAGGAGAGAATTAAGGAGGTGCGGAATGATCTTAATCGAAGTGAAAATGCTCTTGTGCGTTTTAAAGAACGAAATCTAATGAGTAGATCACCTCAAATACAGTTGGAGGAAGCAAGGTTACAGAGACAGGTTACTCTTAATCAGGAAATTTACCTTCAGTTTCAAAAGCAGTATGAAATGGTGAGGATCGAAGAGTTGGATGATCAGACGCTTGTTCAGGTGGTCCGAAATCCTGATGTGCCTGTGAGAAGAAGTCGTCCAAGGAGAACTCAGCTTGTCATTTTTTCTTTAATAGGCGGAATTTTCTTAGGATTGATAGGAACTATTTTTGCCCATACTTTGCCATTTATTACCAGCGCAGTACAATCCAAAGATGGTCATAATAGATAACTTTTATTTCATCCAATAGAAAAATTGCGTAGGCTAATCGGGATCTAATTACTTTGAGACAAGCAGAAAACATAAAAAAACGTGCAGTAACGGGTTTGCGCTGGACTGCTGGGATGACTGTACTTTCTGCTTTGATAGGCCCCCTTTTACAGGTTGTAAAAGCACGCTACATGCTAGCATCAGAACTTGCTTCGGTTGCAATGTTCATGCTGGTTTATGGCTTTCTGCAAGTAATAGAAAATGCTGGGATGCAAGAAACTCTTATACAAAAAAAGAATTTGACCCAAGCAGAAAAAAGCACATTGTTTTTGTTGTCAGTAATTATGGGGTTATCAGGTGTAACAATTATGGTTTTTACTGCAAGCATACTGGAACAAAAGACAAACGTCCCAGGAACAGCAAAATTGCTAGTTTATGGCAGCCCCTTGTTTTTCTTTGCTCAAGTCAATCAATTTTTCAGATCTCTGCTTCATAGAGAACTTATTTACAAAGGTCCATCTATAATTGTAATTGCTCAAAGATCTCTAACCTTAATATTTCTTTTAGTGTTTTTTATGCTCAACATGGGAGCGCTATCGGTTGTATATGCAATGCTGATATCTACATTCATAAGTACTGTTGGATTGATAGTGCTAGTATTTCGGCTTGGTGTATTTAAACCACAAAAAAGCATAGATCTAAGTATTTTGTCTTACTTTTTCTCTTTTGGTGTCCCTGTTGCGCTTAAACGTATTTTCACTTATTTCACAAGAAGGTCGGACGAACTATTTATTGCAGTTACTCTCGCTCCGGAAGTTTTAGGATATTACCATTTAGCAAAAGAGACACTTGACAAGATTATTACACTTGTTAGCTCTTCATTCTCTAAAATCCTTTTGCCACTGTTTTCACGAATTAATGGTAGTCGGAAGAATCTTGGCAAGGCATACAAAAATATCACCTTGGCTGTTTCATACACAGGGATACCTATCTTTGTAGGTATATGCTTAACTGCAAGTAATCTTGTGCCCGCTATTTTTGGAGAAAATTGGTCTGAAGCTATTTTACCATTTCAAGTCCTTTCGATTGCGGCTATACCAACTGTATTAACAGCTAACCTTGCAACATCATTGCTATATTCTGTTGGGAAATCTAAAAGGGTACTAATTTTAGACGTAATAATAAATTCCATGTATCTGACCGTACTATATATATATGGCCCTATAGGTTTTGATTTTATTTTATTTAGCTATTTTGGTTATTGTTTTTTAAAGGCTTTTTCACTCCAGGTTATGGTAAATAAAAGTTTAGAGATTTCTCCGGCTAAACATTTTGGGTTATATTTAAGGGTGTCAATGCGGGTTTTGTTAATGGCAGGTGCAATTGTTTCTGTTAATATGTTCTTATCTGGTAGTAATAATTACCTTGTCAATTCTACCCTTTTAATCCTGACAGGTGTAATAATTATGCCGACCATAACTATGTATACAGATAGGGAAGCGATTAATCTTTTAAAATTGATGATAAAATAATGTGTAATAACAAACTATTAAATAATAATAACAACATTTCATTTGTTGTAAAAAATTACCTTTGTAACAGCTGTGGAGCCTGCTATTCTTCGTGTAATTCAGAGGCGATTGAATTCTACGAAACCGTTGGTGGTTATATTTTCCCCAAAATACATAAAGGTAAATGTAACAACTGTGGGGTTTGTCTCAAAATTTGTCCTGGTTTAGGTTTTGGAAAGAGCTTAAAAAGGTCACTACCTCCAGACCCTTTCAAAGGAAATATTGAAGGATGTTTTATCGGTAAGGCTACTAATCTTGAGATATTTGAAAACTCTCAAAGCGGGGGGGTTGTCACTTCAATATTAAGTCATCTTTTTAAAACCCAAAAAATAGATATTGCAATACTAACTGTTATGAAAAAACAAGTACCTCCCCGGGGAGATGTCCTACTTGTTCGTTCTGAAAAACAACTTGCTTTAACACAAAAATCAAAGTATACCCCCATACCGATATTGAAAGCCATTAGGAAGATTGAAAAAACCAATGAAAAGTTTGCTCTCGTGGGGTTAAGCTGTCATATTCATGGCTTGTTTAATTATTTTGACTTGTTCAAATCAATGAACAACAAATGTATACTAAAAATTGGCTTGGTCTGCGACAGAGTTCTTACAACTTCAGCTTTGGATTATTTGAGTTACTACTACTCAGAATATGACAACACCAAATCTATAGTATTCAGAGATAAATCTAAACCATCCTATCCTGGTAATACTGTAATTTATACAAATACTGGTAAAGAGACTGTTCTTCCTCCTAAGTACCGTATGGCGATAAAAGAGTACTTTACTCCTGCAAGATGCAGAGTATGTTTCGATAAGATGAATGTGTTCAGTGATATAACTGTTTGTGATCCCCATGGGATTCAAGATGTGGACCGAATTCGTGGTGAGAGTGCCGTAATTGCAAGGACCCAAAAGGGTAGGGAGGTCATTGATTACGCACAAAGAGAAGGATATGTTATTTTGCGTAAGGTACAGGCTGAAGAAATCTTTACGGGGCAGAAAATAGATGAAAAAAGATCAAATTGGACGCAATTTATTTCTTCCTGGAGCAGAGCACTGAAAGTAACACCTGATTATGGTAGTCTAGAAATCAGTAATAATCTGAATTCAAATAGAAAAATAGACAAAGACTTACAAATGTCAGTAGAATTAAATGAGTTTAAAGACAGGAAGGTGTTACTTAGGCACCACAGAAGATTGATAATGTATAAATTTATAAGCCGGGGGATTAAAAAAATAGTCAGAAATGTTTTCAGGTTCTGACTATAAAAATGTGTTTATAGATGGTAATACCTGCGACATTACATTACACCAGAGTAATTTGGAGATAGTATGATTATCGAAATTAGAAAAACAGGGTTCACCAATAAGGGTGCACAGCTTATGCTGTATGCTATTTTAGAAAAGCTGCAAACTGAATTTCCTGAGGCTAAATTTACCATGGGACCAACTGGATCAAATGGTTCAGCTCCATACTTAGACAGGGCGAAACTTGGCTTTTATCAAAAGGCTTCGCTGTGGAGGCATGGTATTCAATTTGGAAAACTGTTTCAATTAATTCCCAAAAAGCTCAGGGAAATGTATGGGGTCATTATTGACAACGAGGTAGATGTAGTAATAGACTCCGCAGGTTTTGAATATAGTGATTTGTGGGGAGCACAACGATGCTGTGAGCTTGCATCCGCTTCCAAGACGTTCAAGAAAAATGGCGCTAAACTGATTATGCTGCCACAAGCATTCGGACCATTCACATCCAGTACTATCAAGAAGGCAATAAACGAAGCTGTTAAAAACTCTCAGCTGGTATTTCCAAGAGATAAGACATCATATGAAAACCTGGTCGGGGTAACCGGGGAGCAACAAAAGATATCGATCGCTCCTGATTTTACAAATCTTATTGAGGGTCTTAAACCAAATGAGTTCGACACAGAAAATTGTAAAGTGGCAGTTATACCAAACTACAGGATGTTAGACAAAGTGGGTGGGTTAGAAAAAGATAACTATTTGCCCTTTTTGATAAAATGTGTTAATTATCTTGTGAAAAAAGGCGCAAAACCATTTCTGCTCATTCACGAAAGCAGGAGCGATCTGAAAATTGCTAAAAGAATAAATGAAGAGGTTGGAAATAAGCTGCCTGTAGTTGAAGAACCAAATCCGCTAATACTAAAAGGAATGCTGAGCATGTGTGAAGCTACTTTGGGAGGCCGTTTTCATGGTTTGGTAAGCGCTTTGTCACAGGGTGTGCCCTCTTTAGCAACAGGATGGAGCCACAAATACCAGATGCTATTTGAAGACTATGGCATTCCTGAAGGGGTAATAGATATTCAAGAAGATGATCGGGTGCTTTACGAAAAACTGGAACTGATTTTAGGCAAACAATCGAAGACAAGATTAAAAGAAAAGATTGCCCAAAGAACAATAATTTTAAAGCAGGAAACAGAAGCTATGTGGAATAAGGTGATTTCTAGCATTAGAGATAATACTGCGGAATAGAGAAGCGTTCAAATGTACAGTATTGTGTTCAATTTTTTCGCAATTCTTCTCAGTTATAGATTCTTTCTGAGATATGAAAGAAAAAATAGAACTAACTTCGTTTTTACAATCGCATTAACACTAAGACTGTTCTTTTCTATCTTGAATGTTATGGGTATAGAATTTCCTGGTGTTAATTCTACTGATATTGGGCGGTTTATCGAAACCGCACACCAGGTACAAATGACTGGGCTTGTAGGGAACCTTGATGTCACTCAGTCCTATGTTTGGTCATGGCTGCTGGGACTGGTCATGCTTGTTTCAAAAGACACTGTTTTTGCTCCACTGGTTTTCAATTCAGTCTTAGGCACTTTAGTCGTAGTGTCGTTGCATAAAACTGCTGTTTTGTTGGGAACACCTGGTTCGGCAAAAATGTCTTCGTGGCTAATAGCTCTTTGCCCCCCTTTAATATTCAACTCTGCAATATTATTGCGCGAGACACTACTTCTTTTACTACTTTCACAATTATTTTTCTATATTTTATACACATTCAAGAATCATTCTTTTGGCTTAAAATATATTACAGTTATATTAATGTACTTTATACTCCTAGTCATCTTTCATGGTGCGTTTGTAATTTTATTGTTACCCATCTTGGTTACAATGATCTATCCTTTTTTGACAGGGCAAAAGAGGTTTTTGTCAAAACACAGTTTTGTCATTTTCGTTTTCTTTCCGTTAATTCTATCTCTTATTCTATACTATTCCATTCAGGCAGAAATTGGGCATTCAAAGCTTTACTTTTTGTATAATTCTACAGAGTTTTCAGATCTGATCTGGAATAGCATCACATTTATTGGAAGGCGAGCCCAGGATTCAGAATTAATAGCTTGGTCCCAAGGAAGTGGTTTTCTCTTTAATAAAGTGGAGTTGATTATAAAGAGCTTATTTGGTCCTTTTTTCGCGGGTGAGTTTAGAAATTTCGATATCATTCGAATGGTCATAGTACTTTATGTTAACTTTAATCTTTTCATTTTATTTTTAAAGTCTTTTTTTCCAAGTGGGATTAATAGAATTGGGTTATTTTTTATTTTTATAAACATAGCTGGTTTTGCTGTAATTTCTACTTATTATGAGCATGCATTTAGGCACTACATGAAAGTTGTTCCATTAATTATTACTCTCAGTACACCAATAATTTATAACTTTTTAAAATGTTCAGTTAAGCACAGAATAGAAACTAATAAAGATTTCTGATATTAATACTACAGGAGCTAAAAATATATGAAAAAAATTATTGTATATCTGCCTTATGAAATAAAAGATCAGAAAAACAGTGGTAGTTCAATGCGTCCCCAAAGAATGATAAGGGCACTTAAAGATATCGGACATGATGTGCAATTAATTTCAGGAAAAGGCAGTTCATCTAGACAAAAATTAAAGAGGGTTATGGTGGATGTTAATAAAAACAGATCCAATTATATTGGTGTTTATATTGAAAGCTGTAATTTACCCCTCCTTTTTTCTGATAAGAAAATCAGACCCTCTATATTATTTGATTTAAAAGTACTAATATCTTTCAAGAAAGCTAAATTGCCTATATCTTTGTTTTATAGAGATGTACACTGGCGATACAATCTGATGCAACCCAAGAAACTAGGCTCTATCGTAAAAAAAGTAACCAATTTACCGCTATATCAATTAGACTGGATTATTTATCGAAAGTATGTTGACAAATTATTCATACCTACACTCGCTATGAGTGACATTTTACCTTCTAAGTGGCCTAAAAAATTATTATATGATTTACCTCCGGGAGCTGAAATAAGAGAGAAAGAAAATGGAGTGTCAAATTCAAAATTAAGGCTTCTTTATGTTGGGGGAATAAAATTGCCTTTTTATGACTTGCGAGGTTTGTTCAAAGCAATAAACAAATTGAACAATGTAGAGCTTACAATATGCTGCAGAAAAGAAGAGTGGGAATTAAATCAGTCTATGTACGGGTATATTGATTATACAAAAGTCAAAGTAGTTCATAAAGACGGAAATGACCTTGATGATTTGTATAAGAATGCTGATATTTTTGCTTTGCTTTGGGCATCTCATCCATATTTGAAACACACATTACCGTATAAACTTTTTGAGACAATTGGAGCTGGTGTGCCAATCATTACGACGGCAGGGACAGCAACAACTGATTTTGTAAATGACAATGATATCGGTTGGGTTGTTACAGGGGATAATGAAATAGTAGATATATGCAATCGCCTGAATAGCAACAGGTCAGAATTGATTGAAACTACTAAGTCAATCATGTCACTAAGAGATTGTCATACGTGGGATCTGAGAGCAAAAAAAATAGTTTCTACCTTGATGTCCACATAAAACTTTCTTGAAAGGCATTCAAGTTTGAATATATTTCTAAGTATTTAGCAACCATTACTTCTATGTCATACCTTTTGGATCTTTGTAGGCATTTCTTTGATATCACCGAATAGTATTGTTTATTAGAAATTAACACTTTTAGAACATCAGATAATTCAGTTGAATTACCTTTTTCAACTAAAACACCTCCGTTTTGTACAACCTCTCTCAACCCGTCCACATTGCTTACTACAACAGGTTTACCCGAAGCCATTCCTTCTGCAGCAACTAGCCCAAACCCTTCCCAATAAGATGATAGTACAATAATGTCAACTGTCTTAAATATCCTCTCAATATCATTTCTGAAACCAAGAAAATGAACTCTACCTTCAAGGCTCAGATTCTTTACTAGATCTTCATATTCTGTTCTAAGGGGACCTTCGCCTAGTAAGATCAAGTGGCTATTAGTTGGCAAATCAGACATAGCTTCAATAACTGTTCTCTGGTCCTTTGGAGCCTTGAATCTTCCTGCCATACAAATTAATTTGGTAGTATCATTGAAAGTTTGATTGATTTCTGATTTATTATACGGGATAGAATTTTTGAATTTATTTATATTTATACCGTTTTCAACGACAGTAAACCTATCACTATCTTCATTTAACCATTTTAATAAAATGTCCTGTGTTTTTTGGCTTATTGAAATAATAGAATCAAAACTTTTGTATATAAACTTATCAATGTATTTAAAATACCATAAATCTCTGCGTTTATTATGAGTGCTATGTTCTGTAAACACAACTTTTGGTTTTTTTCGGAGTAGTTTTACAGCAAAAGAAACCCAATAACTGGTTGGAAACAAGTGGCAGTGAACAATATGGTAATGACCATGTTTTAAATGATTTTTTATACTAAATATGTTAAGAGGGCTGTATGGTTTATTGCTATTAATATGATTTACCACTACTCCTAGGTTACCCAACTCTGCCATGAACCCTTTTTCATCTATAGTGGTTAAGAATAGCACTTCTACATAATGGCCTTGTTGTTTAAACCTTGGCAATAGCTCTCTGAGGAGTTTTGAAGCACCACCAGGGCCAATTCTATCTTTGATAAAAAGTATTCTCAACATATCTCCTGTTTAAGTTGTTCTTTGATGGTTTCGATAACTGATTGAGACAAACTTTTTATTTGATCAGTTTTGTTGTTTTGCAATTTTATTATTTTAACGTTATTTTCTTCGATTTCTTGAATAATACGATCAGCAATATTCTTTAATTTTGTTACATCAGTTAATTTTTTGTTCATCCTTAAATTGATACCATCACGATTTTCGATTCGTTTATTAATGATATGGTCATTAGCGCAAATATAAAAAACTAAATCGGGCTTTAGAGTTGGCGGAATGATAGTTTTTATAGGCACATACTTTTTAGCAGAGATATTTATTGACCAAACAGCCTGGTATAAACCTTGATCAAGCAGTATATGACCTTTGTTTTTGCGTAAAATATGACTGATAAAAGAAAAGTTTAGGAGAACAATAAAAAAATCTTTAATGCTAAGTTGTACGGAGTCATAAATAATCCTAAATTCGCGAAAAAATTTTCGTGGATCTGTTAGGATTTCATTTATAACTGAGTACGTTTTTATAAAAAGTCTCTTATGTCTGCCTGAGTTTGTGTAATGTTCCAGAGCATTTGTAAAATGAAGGCTGTTTTCAGAGTCATTTACCCGGTTACATATCTCCTTAACAAGAGTTGTTTTCCCTGTACCAGGTAAGCCCAAAAATTCAATTGTCACCATAAAATTACCGTAATTTATGTTGTGTAGGAAGTAATTGTTTAAAAAAATACTTATTCTTTCATAATATTAAAATATTGGTTAACCACTGTTTCATATCTATTAAAATGCTGGTTTGCAATATTATTATACTGTAATGGAAATTATATACATAAACATAGCTTTTGATAATTTATTTAAAAAATTACTACAAAGTAGATACTTAAATCCACAGTTTTAGCTTAAAAAAAAACAATTAATTATATTTATAATACTTACATTAATTAGGATTGGAAAACACATGAAAAAATCGATAATTTTACTCTATATTCTCAGTTGTTTTAACATAGTTTATTCATCTTCTGTTATTTCGAACATTAATAGATTTGAATTATCTAAAAAATATCTTAATTCTGTTGCCACAAAAATAAGTGTTTCGCCACCCTTTTTATCACTTCCTGGCCAAATATTTGAGTGTGACTTACCACTCAATTTTTTTAAACAGGAACAGGCGCTTTCTTTTGATTTGAAGTTCTCAACGGCATTAGAAGTTCAGGACAAGAAAGCTGTTTTTGGGGTCTTCGATGCGATTGGTCAGTATAAAACCCCTTGGCTCAATGCAAGAGTTAGATTAAATGCTTACAATCTAAATAGCTCAACAGAATACGATTTTCAGGAAATAGAGGTTGAAAGATTCATTTCTGATAGAAGTGCACCTATCACTGGGATGTCAGAAAAAGATTTTATAATGCCGGAAGCATTTTTGACATTTATGTATCAAAACCTACAGCTTGGTTTTGGGCGTAAAAGGTTGAGATGGGGGCCTGGTTTTAAAGGTACACTTCTTCATTCCGGACATACTCATGCACCCTTTTATTTCTACCACTTTAAGCTTGATCTTGCTGATCGAATAAGAATGTCAGCCTATTTATCCGGGTACGATGATGAAATTTCATTTGATCGGGATGATTTTTCTATGGACAGGGTTCCAGGAAAATTGGCAATGTTATCTGAAAATCCTGACCAGCAAATCCCCACAAGATACGGTGCAGCACATCGGGTGGATGTTAAATTTAATAAGCATTTCCAGCTTGGTATTTATGAGAAAGTTTCGTTCTATGGTTCACAAGATCTCGTCCGTTATGCCAATCCTCTTCAGATGTATTATGTCGGTCAAAGGGGTGGAGACAATGCGCCGAACTTGTTAGGTGGTTTTGATTTTAACCTGATATTCTACCCATTAAGAATATATGGAGAGTTTCTGAATGATGATATAACAAACTTTGATACCACTGGAAATCCAAGCAAGTACGCACTTCAACTGGGCGGTTCATGGTTTTTTGGTGATGGGATCTTAAGTGAGATAGGGCTTGAATACACCCATGTGAGTTACTACACTTATGGGCATTACAGCGTTTTAAATCGCCATACATTTTGGGGTGAAAGCTTAGGGTGGCCTTGGGGTAATGATCAGGACCTATTTCATGCAAGAGCACTTTTTCGTTTCAGGCCGGATATAATTGCGAGAGTGGAGGCAAATTACTGGCTTCTGGGTGAAGGTACAGTTTATGATTCCTGGCACGAAGATGGAAGACCAAACTATGATGATAAACCTTATTTTCCGGAGGATCCGAATCGGATCTGGTCATTTATACTTTCTGCGACTTATTTACCAAGGGATTGGATTTCTTTAAACATGTATTACAGACCCTGGGTGAAAAATAAAGAACTTAATCACAGTTTCCATACCTATCTTACGATCGGTTTGCCATGGAATCTTAATTACAGCTTAGATTAATCTTTAAATGATGTTTTTTGAACCCTTTTAGACTTGGAGAAGTACAGGGATAAAACCTTGTTGAGATAGTGCGATGCTAATAGTGCTGCTTGCCAATACGAGCTGGTATCTTTATAACTTTAGAAAGAAATTAATTTTGAGTCTGCTTGAAAATGGACATGAAGTCTTTGTTTGTGCTCCTTTTGATAGCTATTCGGAAAAACTTGAAGCGCTGGGGGCAAAATATAGGAATATTAAACTATCCCAAAACAGTATTAGTATTATAAAAGAGGTGATCTCCTTAATAAGTATAAAAAATATTCTCAAAGAAGTCAATCCAAGCTACTTATTAACGTTTACCCCAAAGGGTAACATATACCCAGCACTTGTTAAACCAAAGAAAACTAAGCAGGTTACAAATATTTCTGGTCTGGGAGAAGGATTTGATAAGGACTCTCTTCTTTCGAAAGTATTACAACTGCTTTTTAAGGTATCTCTTAGTAAGTCAGAAAAAATTTTGTTCCAAAATCAGGAGGACATGAATTCATTCATAAAAAAGAGTATAGTAAGTCCTCGAAACAGTATAAGAATAAATGGTTCCGGGGTAGATATAGCAAGGTTCCATCCCGCAAAAGGGAAAAAGTTTTCTGATACCAAAATGTGCTTTCTTACTGTTGGAAGAGTAATTGAGAAAAAAGGGTATAGGCTAATACTTTCCCTAATTCAGCTTTATCCAAATATTCTGAATATGGCTGAATTCCATATTGTAGGGATTGTAGATAAAAATCGTCCTAAATCAATTGAGCTATACAAAGAACTGCAAGCGGCAGCAGATAGAGGTAGCATTAAATTACACGACCCCGTAGACGATATAGAAAAAATTATATCGCAAGCACATTGTATGCTACTGCCCTCAACATATAATGAGGGGGTTCCCAGGTCTTTACTTGAGGGTCTTGCGTGTGGTATGCCTGTAATTACAACTGATTGGAAGGGTTGCAGAGATACTGTTTCGGAAGGTCAGAATGGTTATCTTGTGAAACCAGGATCGGTGGACGATCTTTATGAAAAGATAACCAAAATGTGTCATCTCTCAGACAAGGAGTATGCACAATTTTCTAATAAATCCAGGAGACTTGCATTGGAAAAGTTTGATGAAAATGAAATCGTTTCTACTTATATGAATATTATCTTAAATGCCCCTATTTAGCTTGATTTGTTGCATTCATTTATAACTCTTGCTTTTGTTTCACTTAAACCAAAATTCTTTATCATGATACTGTATTAAGATACGCTCCCGGCACTGCTGTAGCATGAGATGTAGTCCCTATTTTGAGCGAATCTTACGATAAGCTTACGGAAGTCCTTGTGGAGGCAACCAAGGAGCAACAGGAGATAATTGAAGAGCAAAGAGAGGAAATAGAGGCCCAGAGAAGAGAGATCGATTTCCAAAAAAGTTATTTAGGGTTACAGTCGCCTTTCGCTATTCGCACTCTAATCTGATTGGCGATCAAAACAGGCTAGGCTTTCCTATGAAACTCAAAAAAACATCACATAAATTATATGTGTTAGGGGATTCTGAGTAGAGGAAAGCCTCAAAAAGAGTACTTCGGTTCATTTTATGCTCGAGTTTTGTAGATATGATATCACAGAAATTCTGTTTAGAGTCTGGTCTTCCTGAGTTTTCTGGCCAATACTTAAGCCCCAAATTTTAAAATTCCTTACTCACCAGGTAATCCAATAGGGACAGTTTTTAATTGCATGGTGCCCATCACAGATGTTTTCGCAAAAAGAGAGCATAAGTCTCTCCATAAATACCACATTTCTCATTAAAGGCTGTACCCCGCCCCCCTGTTCGTGTCGTTTCTTCTGAAAAAGGTACTATTCACACTTGTTGGTCCCCGTTTATAAGTATGCTTGAAATTGTGAAAACAGTGATGTGAAAATAGTTAAATAAAGACTTGCAATAAATTTATGAAATTTCTCTGATTTTCAGTGATTGGGAGCTAATAATTATCGGTGTTACCCTTCAAACAGTGACGATTAAAAGAAAAAGAGTACCTGGCTGGTATGCGCTTGCATCAAAACAGAATAAGCAGAAATGTTGAAAAGAAGCAAAATGGTTGGAATCTGTTTCTAAAGAAATGGAATGAAGAACTGGACAAAATCCCTACAATTAAAAACAGAGTATATGCTTCATACAACTGGGAAATGGGGAGAGTGTATTATTTTTGTCAGCAGTATTCATCTGCCCGGAAGCATCTGTTCAAGGTAATACGGTATAACAAACTTAAACTTAAGGCCTATATTTTACTTTTAGCCTCATTGCTTAGAGTCGACATACGCTTAAAGTAAATATAATCTATCTGTGTTGTAAGCCTATATATTTTCATTGGAAATAGTACTTTTCACAGTTTTGTGATTACATCCCTTAAACAACTGCCCCTCAAGATTACTCTAAACTGCAGATTGAATGCCAAAGCAAAAGATCCAGACCACTTTAAATACCCCTCATACCCTGGCAGCAGAGCCAAATTGATGATTAGAACACAAGATTAAATAGTGGAGTTTCACACATAAGGTGATAAGGAATATTTAATGTGTTTAAATCATATCTAAGAGCCTGTTTACCACAAGTTTGGCTCTTGAAAACACTTGTTCGGACCAGACAGAACCGGGGTCGGACCAGAATTTATCAGTCTAATTGCCGAAATTGAGCTACAAAGGACAAAAGTTTCAGATTTCCCGCCGAAATTCGGCTCTTAGAGCCCGATGAGGAGACCTTTTATCGGGCTCTAAGGATTCACGTTTTATTCTCTATCATTTATTAAAAAAGAGCGAGGGGAAAAAATAAAGAGGAAACTAACGATCTTCTTTCAGGTGTAATTTTTTTGGGTAACCACCTGTCGTATCTCCACCATATTTACCATGAAAAAACCCCATTGTGTGGAGGAATTTCATGGTGTATTTTTATCTTATGATTACACGAGAAAGCATAAAAAAAGAGATCACTGATGCTCTGAAGCGCAGCAGAATTGTTGCTTTAGTAGGTCCAAGGCAGTGTGGCAAAACTACCTTAGCCCGAGAGTTTGTTTCGGTAGATTCGCTGGAATATTTCGATCTTGAGGATCCGTTGAGTCTTGCACGGCTTGACGAACCAATGACGGGTTTGAAGGATTTAAAAGGCATTGTAGTGATAGATGAAATTCAGAGGAAACCGGATCTTTTTGAGGTATTAAGGGTTCTTTGTGATCGTAATCCTTTACCCGCCAAGTTTTTGATACTTGGAAGTGCTTCACCGGATTTGATCAACAGATCATCGGAAACGTTAACCGGTCGTATTGAGATCATCGAAATGCAGGGCTTTTCGATTTCTGAAGCAGGCATTGACAAGCATATGCATCATTGGCTCCGGGGGGCTTTCCGCTCTCTTTTTTGTCTGATACCAACAGTAACAGCGATATATGGAGGCGAAATTATATCAAAACTGTTTCTGAAAGAGATATCAGGCTTATGGGCTTTAGTATTCCGTCAACTGCAATGTTACGGTTCTGGGCAATGCTTGCTCATTTCCATGGTCAGATATGGAATGCAGCAGAGCCTGCGAGAAGCTTAGGATTTGGAGAGAGTACCGTAAGGAGATATCTGGATATTTTATCAGATATTTTTATGGTACGACAGCTTAAGCCCTATTATGCAAACATCAAGAAACGCCAGGTGAAATCGCCCAAAATTTATTTCAGAGACTCGGGGTTGCTGCATCATCTGCTTGGTATAAGGACCGAAAAAGAGCTATTATGCCATCCCAGATGCGGGGCATCCTGGGAAGGGTACGTTCTTGAGGAAGTAATAAATTTGTATAAACCTGAGGAGTCTTACTTTTGGGCAACACACAACAATGCCGAAATTGATTTGATATTGGAAAAGGAGGGTAAACTTACAGGGGTGGAGTGTAAACGAGCCGATGCGCCAAAAATTACTCCGTCAATTCGTATCGCGCTGGATAACTTAGGGCTGGAAGAGGTCTTTGTCATCTATCCTGGGCCTATATCATATTCTTTATCGGAAAATGTTAAGGTTATTCCATTTAATGAGATAAAGAGTATGCCAAGTCTTTGATATACCGGTCGGTTTTTGATAACAAAAAAGCACAATATGTATTATGCCAAAGCCTGAATACTCTGGTGAAATTGCTGTTTTCTCAATAGAGACTGGGGATATTTTGGAGGCTCTATCCCAACTAAAAAAGCAAGACTTGTTCAGGCGTGGATTGAGATTCACCATGAAGACCTGATGGCTGATTGGAATATCGCCATAGAAGGTGGTGAGATATTTAAAATTGAGCCTTTGAGATAGGAGGGGAAAATGCTGAAAGTAATCAATGTCAAAGCCCTTAAGAATTACCAATTATATGTGGAACTCTCCAATGGAAAAAAAGGAATTTTTGATGTAACTTCCTACCTTGATAAGGGAGTTTTTTTCTGAACTAAAAGATGAAAACTACTTCAAACAGGTAAAGCCCCTCTTTATCGGAATATCCTGGCCTAACCAACAGGATTTCAGTGCAGATACCATTGAACATGAAATGCATTCAGTTGAAGAGACCGTGGATAATGCAAAAAGAAATTAATCTGGGCGCATGCCGCGGACAGTTCGACTTCGCTGTTATGTAAAAAAAACAACCACTTTTTTAAAATTTTGCAAAACATACCCATAGGCCTCCTTTTAAGGGCATAACTAAGCCATTACGCGCATCCATATTACTTTTTAATATGTGGGTGTAACGTGTGTCTGATCCATTCAGAAATTAAATATTCAGCCTGTGGTAAACAGTCACCGTTTTATAATACGGGCTGAATGTATCATTAAACTTTTGAGATGTGCAGCTGCAATCTCAGAAAAACGGGGTTATATCCCACTCAAACGAAGCCAAACAGTCTACACAGAGAATATCAATCTGAACGGTTATTCTTATGCTGAATTTCCTTTTCTATTGACACAAGACCATGCACATATTCACAATTCATTAAGCCATACATATTGTATTCTTTAAAGTAGCTTTTTAGCTATTCTGACTATTGCTACAGATCCATCGCAGCGCTTTCTTAGGTGTCCCCAGATTGGTTTTATCGCACAGGAAGTGGAAAAGGTACTGCCAGAACTAGTGCATACCAATGATGAAGGCTACAAGTCACTCTCGTATGATAAGCTTACAGCAGTGCTTCTGGAGGCGATTAAGGAGCAGCAGGCAATTATTGAGGAGTTGAAGAGTGTGAACGAAAAGCAGTCTGCTGAGATTGCGTTACAGAATGAACTGCTCACAAAACAGCAGTCTGAGATAGAAGCGATTCGCGCATTTGTTGGGATGGAGTGAGGTGAGCTATTATAAGCACCTAAGAGATCTGGGTCTGGTGCCGCTATGATAGTCCACGCGAGCTTGTTGCGTGCACCTTCTGAGAAGTCTATGGGAGAGCCGTATACGGGAAATCTGTAAGAACTGTTCGATGAGGACGCGGCGGAAAAACCCCGCGATTACTCCACTGCTTAACCTCCTAAGAATATCAACCACAGAAACCACGGAACACACGGAAAAAGAGAAGAACCAGAAATTCAGAGATTAATAAGCCAGTATTTCTCCAAGATTATTTCCTTTCCTCTTTCCGTGTGTTCTGTGCCTTCCTTGGTTAACCTCCTAAGAATAACAACCACTGAAATCACGGAACACACGGAAAAAGAGAAGAACCAGAAATTCAGAGGTTAGTAAGCCAGTATTTCTCCAAGATTATTTCCTTTCCTACTTCCGTGCCTTCCGTGGTTAATCTCCTAAAAATAACAACCACTGAAACCACAGAACACACGAAAAAAAGAGAAGAATCAGAAATTCAGAGGTAAGTAGGTCAGTAGTTCTCTAAAATTATTTCCTTTCCTACTTCCGTGCCTTCGGTGGTTAACCACCCTAAGAATAACAACCACTGAAATCACGGAACACACGGAAAAAGAGAAGGACCAGAAATTCAGAGGTTAGTTTTTAATTACATGAGACCAATTACAGATGTTTTCGCAGTTCCTAAGTCTCTCCATAAGTACCACGAATCTCTTTAAAAGCTGTACCCCGATCCCCAGTTTGTGTCGTTACTCCTGAAATGTGCATCGTTTCACACTTATTGATCCCCGTTTATAAGTTTGCTTGAAAATGTGAAAACAGTGATGTAAAATTAGTTAAAATAAAGACTTGCAATACATTTATGAAGTTATGGGTAAAAAGTGCTACATTTGCATGGTAACAGTACCTGTAGAAGAACGAAATGTCGCAACTTACTTTCAACGTTAAATATCGCACCGAAATTGTCCTTAACTGCAATTGTGGAAAATTATTCCCTGCAGATCGGTACAAAAATTAAAGGTTAACAGGAAAAATGAGTAACACCCGAATTGCAAAAAATACTCTGGCCCTCTATATTCGGTTACTGCTGGTAATGGGGGTTACCTTATTTACTTCCAGAATTGTATTGCAAGCACTGGGGGCAAGCGACTATGGTATCTATACTGTGGTTGGTGGTTTTGTGGTTCTTATGATTTTTATGAATAATACCCTGGCAGCAGCTTCTTCACGCTTTTTCTCCTTTGAACTGGGCAGGGGTACAGATGGTAACATAGAAAAGGTGTTTCGTTCAACTCTGACTATCCATCTGGTATATGCACTTTTGATCGTAATTCTGCTTGAAACGTTTGGGGTATGGTTTGTTAGAAATCATCTTACCATTCCACCGGAGCGTATGTCTGCTGCACTCTGGGTTTTCCATGTTTCCGTATTTGGGGCATTTATATCGA
This sequence comes from Chitinispirillales bacterium ANBcel5, assembly GCA_029688955.1. NCBI lineage: Bacteria > Pseudomonadati > Fibrobacterota > Chitinispirillia > Chitinispirillales > Chitinispirillaceae > Cellulosispirillum > Cellulosispirillum alkaliphilum. Next base: position 64,256 of record JARUKZ010000017.1, read on the forward strand.
TAGTTCGGGTGCCTCTTTCTTCTCTGATAATAGCAACAGAGAAAATGAAAGCATTTGCGTATTTAGGTATAATCGATGTTGTGATAAAACTTATCGTTGCCATAGTACTAATCTATACAAAGCACGACAAGCTAATAGTGTATGCAGTTTTGATAAAACTATCACAGATAGTTGTTTTCTTTATTTATCATAATTATTGTAAACGCAATATTACCGGGTATCATTTGTTACCGTTACTCGATAAGGGAATTCAAATAAAAATTATCAGTTATACCGCATGGAGTTTCATTGGAAGCAGTGCAAGTATCTTAAAAACTCAGGGTGTTAATATCTTACTGAATATATTTTTTGGTCCATCTGTTAATGCTGCTCGCGGTATAGCCTATCAGGTAGGGGCTATGTTAAATAATTTTACCCAAAAGTTTACCGTTGCCATGAATCCTCAAATCGTTAAAAAATATGCAGTTGGTGATATCATTGGAATGAACAGTATTGTAGGGAGGGGGGCAAAATTTTCCTTTTTTCTGGTTCTTTTAATGAGTTTACCATTACTTTTCCATACAGAACTTTTACTTAATTTGTGGTTAGTTGAAGTTCCACGTTATACAGTCATTTTTACGAAATTGCTTATAATAAATTCGCTTATCGATTCTTTTGCTTATGTTATGACTGCATCTGTACAGGCTACAGGAGATGTTAGGAAATATCAGTTAGTGGTTGGAGGGATGCAGTTATTAAACTTGCCAATCTCATATTTGCTTTTAAACAGAGGATATCCTCCCGTAACCGTTTTTTATGTTTCAATACTGTTAGCAATAGGTGCAATTTTTTTGAGAGTGACTGTTATAAAAAGTAAAATTCCTGAATTTTCAGTAAAGAAATTTGTTTTGTCGGTTTTAAGTGTTTGTGCCGTTGTTGTTGTATTGTCCTCCATTCCTCCTTATTTGGTATACACTACGGTAGATAAAACCTGGCAGAGTTTCATAATGATTTCCATTGTATGTTGTTTTTCGACGATGCTAAGCATTTGGTTTGTTGGATTGAATGATACAGAAAGGCTTTGGCTTTTATCTGGAGTTCGATCGTTTATCAAAAAAACACAGTCCTAAGAATGAAACAACAATAAAAAGATAGCGGGAAAATCAGCACTAATAATTGGATAAAAATGAAATGAAAAGATTTATAGAATGTATAATACCAGTAACTACCTGTAATTTAAAATGTAGTTACTGTTATGTAGAACAACAGAACAGATTTTCTCAAAAAAAACAACTACAATTTAAATACTCACCGCAACATATTGGTGAAGCATTAAGTGTTAAACGTTTAGGGGGGGTATCTTTTGTAAGTTTAACAGGTTCAGGGGAAACGCTTATACCAAAGGAAGTACCACAAATAGTTTTAAATATATTAAAACAAGGACATTTTGTTAACCTTACCACCAATGGTACGTTGATTTCTCGTTTTGAAGAGATAATAACTTTAAAGAATGAGTATTTGGAAAGGCTTCACTTTTCTTTTTCTCTGCACTATTGCGAGCTGAAGAGAACCAATAAACTTGAAACTTTCTTTAAAAACATCAATATGGTTAAAAATGCAGGTTGTTCATATCTAGTACAAGTTAATATGAGTGATGAGTATTTACCTGTGTGGGATGAGATCAAGGAAAAGGTGATTGCCAACACCGGCGCGTTACCTCAGGTGGCTTTGACCAGGGATGAATCGGGTCTTCCCAACAATTATAAAATACTGACCCAAAAACCCGAAGAGGAGTATGTATCTAAGTCAAGAGAAGCAGATTCCCCATTGTTTGAATTCACTCTAAAAAATTTCATGAAGAAAAGAAAAGAGTTTTGCTATGCAGGTGAATGGAGCGCAAAGCTGAACATAGCAACAGGTAAGCTCTCTGGTTGCTATGGATTTGGTATAGTACAGAACATATTTGATGACCTGAGTAAGCCAATTAAATTTGAAGCGATTGGTTGTAATTGTCCCTTTTTGTACTGTTTTAATTCCAGCCATTTTATGTCATTGGGAGTGATTCCTTCCCTTTGGTCTCAATCTTATGGTCAGTTAAGAAACAGAGTTGAAGCTAAATGGCATACTCCAAAAATGGAGGAGTTTTTAAATCAAAGGCTATTCGATGACAATCAACAATATACCTGGTTTAGAAAACAGTATTGTACTATGAAATACAGACTTCTTTGGTTGATCTTAAAAGTCAGGTCTGAGTGTAAAAGGTGGTTTAAATTAATTGTAAGATTAAAGAGGAAATAATGGGTACTGAAGAAATAATTGGACTTAAACAACAGATTACCGAAAAAATAAGTAGTTTAATAAACAGCGACTACATATTTCTCGATCTCCCTTACTATACCAACATCGGAGATGTTTTGATTTGGAAGGGAACGGAAGATATGTTAAAGACCTTACCGTATAAATGTATCTACAAATCTTCTATTGAAAATTATGTTAAACCACAAATATCCAGTGACGTAATCATACTCTTGCAAGGGGGGGGGAACTTTGGGGATATATGGCGTCGTCACACAAAATTTAGCCTCAAAATCATTCAAGACTATCCTGAAAACAGAATAATAATTTTACCGCAAACTGTTTATTACAAATCCTCTCAAACCATGCACAGTGATGCTCACCTGATGAGCATGCATAAGAATTTAACATTATGTGCCAGAGATACTACTACGTTTAAGCTTCTGAACAGATATTTTTCTAAGAATCACCTTGTATTAATGCCGGATATGGCATTTTGTATCTCCAGGGATTTTATAAATAAATATAAGAACGCAGCTCACAAAGAATCATTGTTTATAAATAGAAAAGATCAGGAGCAGTTAAGCCCAGACCAAAACAACTATACTTTTGATCATAATGGAGTGGAAGAACGCGAATGGCCCAGTATGGAAAAACCTATGTTCCATACAAAGATGTTGTTTTGGTGTAAAAAAATTACTTCAGCTCTTACAAGAAGAAATGTATTCCCCAAAACTATGAATAAACTGACTGATTTTTATGCTCAAAAAATTTTTATGCCCAAAATTCTTAAGCTTGGCATTCAATTTATCAGTGAGTACCAATATGTATACTCGACCCGATTGCATGGAGCTATATTAGCAGTTTTGTTGAATAAACCCGTGACCTTTTTTGATAATTCATATGGAAAAAACAGCACCTTTTATACTACATGGTTAAAAAACTATAAACATATAAAGTTTATCAAAAAAGATGAGATGTTACTTAAAGGAAGAAAAGAATGAAGGTTTCTGTAGTAGTGCCAGTGTATAACGTAGAAAAATATATAGAGCGTTGTTTTGTTTCTGTAGCCAATCAGAGCTATAAGAATATCGAATGCATTTTCGTGGATGACTGTTCTCCTGATAGCTGTAATACTTTATTACAAAATATGATCACTTCATATAATGGGCCAATTTCCTTTAAAATATTTAAACATGAAAAAAATTTAGGTTTATCAGCTGCCAGAAACTCAGGTACTAAAGTAGCTTTAGGGGAATATGTCTATTACTTAGATAGTGATGATGAAATTACACCCAATAGCTTAGAGCTACTGGTTAGTTTGGCAAAAAACTATCCTGGTGTAGAAATGGTACAGGGTAATACACGAACTGTAACTCCAACCGGCTACGGGGATAGGTGGAGAGACGTAAAGCATCTGAAATTCCCGGAATATTCAGATGATAAATTATGGATAAAGGAGAGATTCTTAGAAATTCCAAGAATACCTGTCAATGCCTGGAATAAATTAATAAAACGATCCTTTTTGCAGGAAAATGACCTCTATTTTAGAGAGGGTATCATTTATGAAGACGAGCATTGGATGTTTTATGTAGCAAAAAAAATCAGCTCAATAGCTGTATGTAAGGAATATACCTATTACCACTATGTGGTACCTGGATCTATCATACAGTCAAATAAGCTGAATTCAGTACTTTCTTCGTGGGACAAAATACTAACTGAACTATCTGAAAACATTGATGATGTATTGCCCCACTTGCAGAGGAAATACATATACTTGTCTATAAACAGATGCATCAGGCAAATCAGCTCAAAAAATAATACACAAAAGTATATAAAACAGTACCGAAAAATAATAGTTTCACACCTGAAATCATCATTGAAACGATTGTCTGTGTGTGAAACATTTCTATTACTTCTTCTGTTTTTGCCAAACACCAGATCTATCAGAGGGCTGTCAAAAAGGTTGCTGTTAAATGTGCTTTGAGGTACAAATTAACCTGCACAGCTATTGGAATAAATTAAATGTTGAGAGTACTTGGCAGTATGTTATTATGTGTCATAAACTTATTGGAGTATCGTGTCTATCTGCAAATGAATCGTATGGTACTGTTTGGTCACCCAGTAGGTAGGCCCGGTAAAGGCAATTCCTCGCTAAGCACAGTACAAAACCCCCTGTAGTTAGATTTTTTGCTTAGCGCACTTTTTTTAAAACGCACTCTATAAAATAGTCATAATTGTGATAACACATTGAAAGAAAAGAAATATAGAGATATAATTAAGCAGAAAAAAACTAAATTCGGTAAATAATCAGGAGTTTTACTACGTGGCTTTGGTTAGTGTAATAATCCCTACTCACAAAAGAGCAAAATACTTAAAAGAAGCGATTAGTAGTGTCTTCTTACAAACTTACAGTGATTGGGAGCTGATAATTATCGATGATAACCCTTTAAACAGTGAGGATCAAAAGAAAACAAAAGCGGTTGTCGATACTTTTCCTTTCCAGGAAAAGATTAAATACATTCCCCACAAAAATTCCCTGGGGGGTGCTGCAGCGAGAAACACTGGAATTGGGGCCGCAAGGGGAAAATATATCGCTTTTCTTGATGATGATGATTTGTGGGAAGAAAGTAAACTGGAAAAACAGATCCAACTGTTTAAAAAAAATGAGAATCTTGGTTTAGTGTATTGTAAAATGTATGGGTTTACAGGAACCCAAAAAAAGTGTGTTCCGCAGGACTATTTGGTAAGAGGAGACATCTACAAAGATATATTAGCAATGAACTTTATGGCAACATGTACAGTGATGGTCAAAAAAGAGTGTTTCGATAAGGTCGGGATGTTTGATGTGACATTGCCAAGCAGGCAGGATCATGACATGTTTCTTAGAATATGCAAAGGATATCGTGTGGATTTTGTGGAAGAGTACCTGGCTGGTATGCGCTTGCATCAAAACAGAATAAGCAGAAATGTTGAAAAGAAACAAAATGGTTGGAATCTGTTCCTAAAAAAATGGAAAAAAGAACTGGACCGATTCCCTAGGATTAAAAATAGAGTCTATGCCTCATACAACTGGGAAATGGGTAGAGTATATTATTATTGTCAGCAGTATTCATCTGCCCGGAGGCATCTGTTCAAGGTAATACGGTACAACAAATTTAAATTTAAAGCCCATATTTTATTTTTAGCCTCACTGCTTAGAATTGATATACGCTTAAAGTAAATAAAAACTACCTGTGTTGTAAATAGAAAGAATTTAGAGAAAATTAACTTTCACAGCTTTCTGCTTACATCCGTTAAAAGATTGGCCACACAGCTCAATGCTAAACTGTGTATTGAATGCTGTCGATTGAATGCTAAAGCAAAAAAGATCCAGACCTCTTTAAATACCCCTCATACCCCGGCAGCAGAGCCATATTGATTTAGAACACAGGAGTGAATAGTGGAGTTTCACACAATAAGGTGATAAGGAGTATTTAATGGGATTAAATCATATCTAATGGCCTGTTTACCACAAATTTGGCTCTTGAAAACACTTGTTAAGTGAACAGATCAATGATAGAATAAGAGCGCAGCAATGATTGTAGTCGGTAGATTTTTTCAGAGTGAGGAACATGAAGATAAAAACTCTGGTAGTCGATGATACCGTGGTTTATCGTAAGATATTATCAGAAGTGGTGTCCAGTTTAGATGAGCTTGAGCTTGTGGGAACAGCGCCAAACGGAATAATAGCTTTAAAAAAACTGGCTCGTATTGAAACAGATCTTGTTTTGCTTGATCAGCACATGCCTGAAATGGATGGAGTGGAAGTACTTAAGAAAATAAAAGAGCAAATTCCTAAAATTGAGGTAATAATGCTTAGTGGTATCTCCACCCGAAGCACGGATACTACCATTAAGGCACTGGAGATGGGAGCTGTTGATTTTATTCGTAAGCCAGAGGGTAATGATTTTGCTGCGAGCATGAAAACTCTCGTTAATGATGTGCGTCCGGTAATACGCTTGTTACAAATGCGCAATGTTAAAGGGAAAGGGAATGTAACCCCAATAAAGAAAAAGAGGGTAGAATCTTCAAAGAAAACGATTGCTCGCGCCTATGCTCCAGTACCGAAAAATTTTTCAATACTTGCAATAGGTGTATCGACTGGTGGCCCGGATGCGTTATCAAGGGTTATTCCAAAACTACCTAAAAACCTATCTGTTCCTGTTCTAATAGTGCAACACATGCCCCCGGTGTTTACTAAGTCGCTTGCTGAAAGTTTAAATAAAAAATCTGCCATTACTGTTCAGGAGGCAAAAGAGGGGGAAATCCTTAAGATATCAAATGTATATATTGCTCCTGGCGGATATCATATGGTTATTCGAAAAGAAAAGGAACATAATACAATACACCTTACCAGCAGTCCACCGGAAAACAGCTGTCGTCCGTCAGTAGACGTACTGTTTCGTTCGGTGGGGCAGGTATATGCAAATAAAGGCATTATGTCGGTTATTATGACAGGTATGGGAAATGACGGGTTGAATGGGGTTCGGGCGCTTAAAAGAAGTGGCTGTTACAGTATTACTCAGGCGGCAGAGACTTGTGTAGTATATGGAATGCCGCGGGCGGTAGATGAAGCTGAGCTTTCTGATAAATCGATTCCACTTGATAATCTGGCGAATCATATTGCTGATAAATTGCACGTTGAAAAGGATAGGATACCGGTAAATGGGACCTGTTAAAATAGATAATAATGAATTTAAATTAATTGGTGATTATATAGAAAAGCACTGTGGCATTCGCCTTAAGGAAGATAAAATGTACCTTGTTGAAAGCCGCCTGATGCCCTTGATGGTTGAATCGGGGTGCAGGGATTTCACCTCCTTTTACTACAAGGCACTTGCTGACAAGAGTAACTATCTCAGGGATAAGATTGTGGATGCAATGACTACGAATGAAACACTTTGGTTTCGTGACGGGCAGTCATTTAAAATATTTAACGAGAAGATATTAGATGAACTGATTTCAGAGAATCCATCTGAACCCATTCATATATGGTCTGCAGCATGTTCAACAGGTCAGGAACCTTATTCTTTAGCTATAGCAATTTTGGAAGCTTCAAAAAGAGATTACAAAGTTAAACCAGAACGATTTAAAATTCTTGCAACTGATATATCCCCTACGGTACTCTTTTTGGCCAACACAGGGAGGTATGACAGCTTTGCGATGTCACGGGGAATGGATCCGGCTATTAAGGAGAGATATTTTTATCCTGATGGTAAAATATGGTTACTAAAAAATGATGTTAAAAAATTAGTAACCTTTAAAAAGTTTAATCTGCAGGAAAATTTTTCATCGCTAGGGAAGTTTAATTTTATTCTGTGTCGAAATGTACTAATATATTTCTCAGAAGAATTTAAAAAAGATATTTTGAAGCGAATTGCAAGACAATTAAAACCTCCCGGGTACCTTATGCTGGGTTCTTCTGAGTCATTAATTAACTATAGTGAAGAATTTGTGATGAAAAGGCACAACGGATCTCTTTTTTATCAGCTTAAAACCATGTCTGCCGTAAATGGAGTAAAGCAATGAATGTACTATCAGTAGATGATTCACCAACTGTGAGACACTTTATTAAAAGTGCTGTTGATCTACTCGGTTATAGCTTTTATGAAGCTGGTGACGGGGTGAAAGGTATAGAAATCGTACAAAATACCAGAGAAATAGATTTAATATTACTGGACTGGAATATGCCTGTGATGAATGGATTAACCATGCTCAAAGAGCTTAAAAAACACTCAGAGTATAAAAAAATTCCTGTCACAATGGTTACTACCGAAACAGAGCGGTGTAAAATGATCACTGCTATTGAAGAAGGCGCTAAGAATTATATAGTTAAACCTTTTACACAAGAAGAACTAATCTCTAAAATGATGGATAGCCTGGGATTGGGAATATAGAAACGGAGACGCAAGAATGAATCATCAGGAACACGAAGTATTGGATGAACTTATTCTTGAATCAAGAGATCACCTTTCATCGATTGAACCGGATTTGCTCTCTTTAGAAGAGAGCAATTCTACCGAAGACAGTGAAGTAATAAATCGTATTTTTAGAGCTATTCACAGCATTAAGGGAGGGTTTAGTTTCTTTGGATACGAGAAAATAATAAAGCTTTCTCATGTCATGGAAAATGTGCTGTCCCGGGTAAGGAATGGTGAGATTGTATTCGAGAGTGAAATAATAGACGGGTTGTTATGCGGAGTTGACAAGCTTAGGCTATTGCTGGATGATATTGAGGGAACTGAACATATAAGTATTGCTGAAGAAGTACAAATTTTATCACCCTTTCTCAAAGAAAAAACAGCTGAAGTTAAGGGCAAAAAGAAAAACACTACTGTACGGTTATCGGTTTCTGCAGAACAGAAACACAGGATCATTAAGGAGGGTAAGTTTCTATATAAAATAGAGATCGTACCTAAAAGAGATTTTATTGAAAACAAAATGTCACCTGATCAGCTATTTGAGAAGTGGGAAAAGATAGGTGAGATAGTAAAAATAAAACCAGATCCAAATGGCCTTACAGATTCAGAACTAAAAAAAGTTCAAAAGATAACAGCGCTTTACTCTACTGTTTTAGAACCCGATCTTGTAAGTGTTGGTACCGGTATAGCGCAAACGCAAATTGAAAATATTGATTTGGCCAGGAATAAAGAAAAAAAGAGAGTGAAACAAGAGGTTACAATGCAGAAAAATGAAACCTTGGAAAATAAGGATTCTGTGACAAAACATAAGATAGAGGATTCGCTGAGGGTTCGTATTGGCTTACTAAATAACCTTATGAACCTTGCAGGTGAACTCGTTCTTGGTAGAAATCAGTTGATTCAAAACTTTAATCGCAGTTTTTTTGAAACAGAGAATGCACAAAGAGCAAAAAAGAAGATTGTTGAAGATATCGTTGCGGTTGCCGAAAACAATGGTAAACGTTGTAACGATACCGATATTGACCGGATTGCCAAGCAGATTGATGAAGCGTTTTCATTCAGGCTCATAGACATCAAAGGCGTAAATGGGATTGTTCAGAACATTGATATGACTACAAGTACACTCCAGGAAAACATAATGCAGACTCGGATGCAACCGATATCCGTGGTGTTTTCAAAATTTCCAAGGGTGGTGAGAGATCTTGCAAAAAAGCTTGCAAAAGAAGTGGAACTAGCAATTATCGGGCAGGAGGTTGAACTTGATAAATCTATAATTGAACTGTTGTCCGATCCGCTGACTCACCTTATACGCAATTGTGTCGACCATGGTATAGAAGCCCCTCAGGTTCGGCAAAAGGCAGGGAAGTCTGCCAAAGGTAAAATAGTGCTCAGGTCTTTTCACGAAGGTGGTAAGGTTAACATAGAAATTACCGATGATGGGGCTGGAATCAATAGTGAAGCGGTGAAGAAAAAAGCAATTGAAAAGAGTATTATCACTAATGAACAGGCAGAATCGATGTCTGAGCAGGAAATACAGATGCTAATCTTTTCAGCCGGATTTTCCACCGCTAAAAAAGTTAATGATATTTCTGGTCGTGGCGTTGGCATGGATGTGGTAAAAACCAACATAGAAAGGCTTGGTGGAACTATAGAATTGCAGTCCCAAAAAGGGCAAGGGTTAACTATTTACCTTCGCCTCCCTCTTACACTGGCTATTATACCCTCTTTGATAGTAACAGCTAATACCCGACACTTTGCTATTCCGCAGATGGGAATAGAAGAAGTTGTGCGTATAAGGGCAGGAGATATCACTAAAAAGATTGAGAGTGTACAGGGATCCGAAGTGTTTAGGCTTCGGGATAAATTGCTTCCCCTTGTCAGGCTAACAGATCTTATAGGTCTGGAAAATACCTATAGAGACCCCAAAACCGGTGAGTTGCGTATCGATCGAAGAAGAAGGTGGTCGGACAGAAGAGGTTTGGCTGATACAAAAACTGATGAAAAACTTCCGGCAGAACAGGAACGAAGAAAATTGGGAGCTGATCGTAGAGTAAGTGTGTCAAATGCAATTAAAATTGTTGTACTGAAAAATGAAAACAGACATTTTGGTTTGGTTGTGGATGATGTAAGAGATAATGAAGAGATAGTGGTAAAACCGCTGTCAGAGTATTTAAAAGAGTGTAAATGTTACAGTGGTGCAACAATCATGGGTGATGGAAGAGTAGCGATGATACTTGATCCCGGTGGAATTGCAGAAGCCGCTAAATTACGATTTGATAAAACTGAATCAGCCCAAAGAGAACGAAATCTAAACGAAACTACAAAAAACAATCTGGAAGAGATGTTGATCTTCAACATTGGCTCAAAGGAACTCTTCGCCCTTAAGCTCAATTCCGTCGCGAGAATAGAAAAAAGAAAAGTAGAAGATATCGAAAATGTAGGTGATAATGAATATATCCAGTTCGAAAAGAAATTACTTCATTTGATTAGGGTCGATAATTACCTTCCGGTAACTAAAGCAGAAGAGGATAGCGCATATGTTTTTGTAATTGTCCCAAATAACACAGAAAAGCTCTTTGGAATTGTTGCAAAAAAAGTGGAAGATGTTGTAAAGGTTAATTTAGTTCTGGATAGAGAAACAATAAAAGGTACAGGAGTGAAGGGTACTGCAATTATTAATAACAAAATGGTCGTGGTTGTTGATATAAAAAGTCTTAGCAAATTAGCAGAAGACAGATCTACAGAGGCTGAGGAGTTATGATGAAAAAACAATTTTGTTCATTTTACCTTAACAGGTATTTGCTTGGAATAGAGGTACTTCTAGTAAGAGAAATAATAAATGGGATTGATATAACGCCGGTTGATGGAGCCGGGGAAGATGTTACCGGCCTTTTAAACCTCAGAGGGCAAATAGTAACCGTTATTGATCCAAGTGTAAAATTGGGGTTTACCAGGCATGGAAAAAATGATTCCAATAGTATTATAGTCCTAAAAACGGAAAAAGAGCTTGAAGTGTATAGGCGCAACGGTATTTCGCTTCAGAATACATCAAGAGATATCATCGGTCTTTACATCGATAAAATAGATGATATGGTTGAAACAGAAGAAAGTGCTATTTTGCCTGCACCGGCCAATGTTGATTCCATAGATAATAAGTACATCAGGGGTGTTGTTAAACTTAAGGAAACACTTATGACTGTGCTGAAAATTGATGAGCTGTTAAAGATTTCTAAGTAGAAAATTGGTAAGGAGTATCAATTATGAAAAACGTAAATCTGAAAAATAAGTTGATATTTTTAAGTGTGGGGCTGGTACTTTTTGTAAGCATTCTGATGGTTGTTGGTTCAATTATCTTAACCAATAATACAATAAACCATGAAAAAGAAGTTACAGTAAAAGAGATGGTGAACATAGGGTTGGGTACACTTGAGTTATTTTATTCAAAGGAGCGTAGCGGAGAGTTAAGTAGGGAAGAAGCCCAACTGAAGGCAAAAGAGGTTATCGGATCGATGAAGTTTGGAAATAATTTACAGGATTATTTCTGGATAAATGACTTTGAACCAAAAATGGTTTTACATCCCTTTCGATCAGATCTGGAGGGAGAAAATGTTTCGGGAATACAAGATCCAGACGGGCTGTATCTATTTGAAGAATTTGTAAAAGTATGCAAATCTCAGGGAAGTGGTTTTGTAGCCTATCAGTGGCAATACTATGATGATACTCAACGCATTGAGCCGAAAATATCCTACGTATCTGAATTTAAACCCTGGAATTGGATAATTGGAACAGGGATTTATGTTGATGATATTACCCAAAGAGTAGCGCGAACAAGAAATATATTGCTGTTCATAGCATTCCTGGCAATTATGGTTGCAATAGTAGTAGCTGTAATATTTGCCTTTTATCTGATAAAACCGATTCGCGATACAATCGATATGCTTAAGGATATTGCCCAGGGCGATGGTGACATTACAAAGCGCCTAAGCGTTACATCCAAAGATGAAGTTGGTGAACTCGCACACTGGTTTAATGTGTTTATAGAGAAAATTCACACTATCACCAAAGAAGTTAGTAAAGACACCAAAATATTGACAAAAGCATCTGAAAAGTTATCTGCTACATCAACTCAAATAGCTGCTAATGCTGAGGAGATGACTGCACAATCGAATACTGCTGCTTCTGCTGCTGAGCAATCGACATCTAATGTAAACAGTATATCCACTGCTGCAGAACAGATGTCCGGGGCTGTGGAGTCGGTTGCTACTGCAATTGAAGAAATGAGTGCCTCATTGACTGAAGTAGGGCAAAGCTGCCAAAAGGAATCAAAAATCGCAGCAAGAGCAAATGAAGAAGCTCGCTTAAGCAAAGAAACCATGGAGAAATTAGGTGCTGAAGCAAAGACAATAAGCAAAGTGGTTGATGTTATAAATGATATTGCTGATCAAACAAATCTACTGGCTTTGAATGCAACTATTGAGGCTGCAAGTGCAGGTGAAGCTGGAAAGGGGTTTGCCGTTGTTGCAAGTGAAGTAAAAGAATTGGCCAGACAAACTGCTCAGGCTACAGAGGAAATACGGGGACAGGTAGATGATATCCAAACCAACACAGAATCTGCAGTTAATGCGATCGATTCTATCACTTCGGTGATTGAAGAGATTCACTTAATTTCTCAAACAATTGTAAGTGCTGTAGAGGAGCAAACTGCAACCATCGCGGAAATATCCAGTAATGTAAGTGGTGTAAACGATGGGGCTCGTGAAGTAGCTCAAAATGTAACCGAATCTGCACAAGGTTTATCTGAGGTATCTTCAAATATAAGCGGGGTAAACAGTGCTGCTGCTGATACCTCACAGGGAATCATCCAAATAAACCAAAGTGTTTCTGATCTGGTCGATCTCACCAGTGGACTCGATAGAATAGTTAAACAATTTAAGGTTTAACTTAATAGGTAACATGAAATAACAGTAGGAGTACGTGATGTTTAATAACCTTTCACTTAAACTCAAGCTCATACTTTTTACCGGAACCCTTCTTCTTATCATGGGTGTAACACTTAGTTTTGTTGCCTATAGAGCCGCAGAACGGGCCGGTGAAGAAATAGCAGAGGAAGTTTTTGAAGAAAAATTGTATGGGGACATCAATGCTGTTCGAAGGTATGTAGAATCATTCTATGGTTCCATTAGTTTGCAAGAGGGGAAATTGGTGGATAAATCTGGTTTACCCATTGAAAACAGACACGAAATGGTAGATGCAGTACTAAAAGAATTAGGAGTAGTAGCCACTATTTTTGTTCGTGATGGTCAGGATTTCAGAAGAATTTCTACCAATATTGAAAATGAAGATGGAACCAGAGCTGTGGGAACAATGCTTGGAACTCAGAGTGACGCTTATCAACCAGTTACGCAGCAGCAGCAATATATTGGGGAAGCAAGAATTCTTGGTTTACCATATCTATGTGCTTACGATCCAATAATAAACGATGACGATGAAGTCATTGGAATCATCTTTGTAGGTGTAGACAAAACAGAGGCTGAGTATCTTAGGTCAGACGAGTTGAGGACTCTGATGTTTCAAATAGCAGGAGCCTTTTTCTTTGTATTTATTGCTGCGTTGTTTGTACTGTTTGTTATTATAAAAAAAATAACCGCGCCCATTGTCGAAACAACAGAGATGTTAAAAGATATCGCACAAGGCGAAGGAGATCTCACTAAGCGTCTTAAAATAACAACTCAGGATGAAATAGGTGAGCTTTCAAAGTGGTTTAATGTTTTTGTGGAAAAGATACAGAATATAATAAAAGAGGTTAATTCCGACACTACTGCCCTTTCTGCTGCTTCAGAAGAGCTATCGTCTTCATCAACTCAGATAGCGGCTAATGCTGAAGAAATGACAGCGCAATCAACAACCGCCGCTTCAGCTTCTGAACAGGCAACCTCAAATATCAATACCATCTCTGCCGCTACCGAACAAATTTCCGGATCCATCTCAACTGTAGCCACCTCTATTGAAGAGATGAACGCATCTTTGAATGAAGTTTCCAGAAATTGCCAAAAGGAATCTGAGATAGCACTAAACGCGACAGAGGAGGCAAAGAAGAGTAAAGAGATCATGGTTCGACTTGGGACAGCTGCTAAGTCTGTGGATAAAATAGTTGAAGTAATTAACGATATAGCAGATCAGACCAATTTGCTGGCGCTAAACGCAACCATTGAAGCAGCATCAGCCGGAGATGCTGGTAAGGGGTTTGCTGTTGTGGCAAACGAGGTTAAAGAGCTTGCGAAGCAGACCGCCAACGCAACCAAAGAGATCAGTACCCAGGTAGAGCAGATGCAAACCAATACAGAATCGGCTGTCGCAGCCATAGATTCCATTGCTGAGGTCATTAATGAAGTAAACCAAATTTCTCAGACGATTGTAAGTGCTGTGGAGGAACAGACTGCCACTATATCTGAAATATCAAGTAGTGTGAATGGTGTTAACACCGGGGCTCAGGATGTGGCTAAGAATGTAAATGAATCAGCGCAAGGCCTTACCGAAGTTGCTAAAAATATCAGTGGAGTGAATACTGCCGCTCAGGATACTGCTCAGGGTATCAATCAGGTAAAAGAGAGTACATCTCAACTGGCTGAGCTCGCTTCAAAACTGGAAACTATAGTAAGGCAGTTTAAGATATAATTGCGGTTAATGGAACAACGCCATGCATAGCGTACCGAAAGCAGGGAAGGTCTCCTTTCCTGCTTTTACCTATTCTACTCAATTGAAGAAAGCGTTTTTGTCAGTAAATTCCAAAATCGTTCTACAGAAACGATATTAACCGATTCATCGGGTGAATGCGCGTTGCGTATATCCGGACCGCATGAAACCATCTCCATAGACGGATATTTTGATTTTATGATACCGCACTCAAGACCTGCATGGACCACCGCTAACCGGGCCTCCTTCGAGAAAAGAGAGCTATAGGTTTTCTGCATAGTTCTAACAATTTTAGATTCTGGCTGTGGTTGCCAGCCCGGGTAGGACCCGGAAAATTCAATTGCAGCACCCGCAAGATCAGACACGCTCTTTAACGTTGCACAAATATCATCTCTTGAGCTATCTATTGAGCTGCGAAGAAGAAATAGCATAGTAATAGTACTGTCATTTATCTCAACAACCCCAAGGTTACCGGAAGTAAGAACCGCGTCTCCCTCTAAACCACGATCTTTATAAACACCCGCCGGTGAAGCGTAGAGCACTCTGATATAGCGCTCTTTAAGGTCTTTTGAAAACACCTCTATAGGTAAGGAGTCGCAATCTTTAACTACTATTTCGACTCCGGGATCGGTATTTTGAAGTTCGTATCGAACCTGTGTTTCAAACTTTGCACAGTAACTTTTTAATGCTTCTCTGTTTTGCTCCTCTACAACAATAGTAGAATGTGCCTCTCGTGGTATAGCGTTACGAACTGTTCCCCCTTCGAAATCGGCAATTTCGATACCAATGGCTTCATCTGCATTATAAAGCAAACGGCCCAGAATTTTAATGGCATTACCTCTTCCAAGATCAATATCCAGACCCGAATGCCCACCCTTGAGTCCTGTTACAACTATGTTTAGCGCTGAAGACCCGGTGATTTTGGGTGAAAGTGTGGTAAGCTCCATGGTTACCCTGCCATCAATCCCACCAGCACACCCTATGCATAGCTCGCCATCCCTTTCTGAGTCGAGGTTGATGAGTATATCACCGCTGAGGAAATTCGGTTCGATATTTTGCGCACCTGTCATCCCGTCTTCTTCATCTACCGTAAATAAAGCCTCGAGAGGACCGTGTTTTATCTCTTTGTCTTCAAGTAGCGCGAGTGCACAGGCTACGCCTATCCCATTATCTGCCCCAAGTGTTGTTCCCCTTGCTTTCACCCATTGTCCATCTACATAGGGCTTTATGGGATCCTTGTGGAAATCATGAGTGCTGCCGCTTTCTTTTTGGGGTACCATATCCAGGTGCCCCTGTAGTGTAACAATCGGCAAATGATCCATAGTAGCTGACGCGGGTTTTAGAACAACTATATTGCCCGCAGAGTCAGTTTTATACTCAAGCCCAAGGGAATCGGCGACACTTTTGACGTATTCCCCAACCCCTTGCTCATTTTTTGAAGTGTGTGGAATGGTACACAGGTTTTCAAAATGTTTCCACAATGATGTTGGTTGAAGCTGCTGTAAATTCATTGCTTGCTCCAGGTATTAATGTTAGATTATGGATCAGGGACAGCGTTAATAGAGATAATTAAACACTCAAAACACTTTTCAGGGTGTCTTTTACTATCGTCTCATCGACATCTTTAGCAATAATCGATTCACCCGGGCTTGAAGGAAGGATAAAACGAATGTTTCCCCTGAATATTTTTTTATCAGAGAGCATAGCATTGTAGATAGCATCTACATCTGCTGCATATGGAAGAGCTGGCATGGGTAGATCCGAAAGGATGCAATCATAGTGTTTGGCATCTGATTCTCTGATACTCTTCTTTCTTGTACCCAGATCAACAGCACACTTTATCCCCCATAGTACAGCTTCTCCATGAATCAGACCTTCAAATCCATAAAACTGTTCGAGAGCATGCGCAAATGTATGGCCAAAGTTAAGAAGTGCCCGTACACCCGATTCTGTTTCGTCCTGTTCAACAATACCTCCCTTTATCTCTATACTGCGCCTGATTCCTTCTGAAAGTGTTTGAGGCTCAGCATTTAAAAGCTTTTCCTTGTTAGCTTTTATAAAGCTAAACATATTGGCGCCACCAATAAAGGCGTATTTAAACAGTTCTGCATACCCAGCGACATACTCTTTTTTTGATAGTGTAGTAAGAAAAGAGGTGTCAATCCATACAATGCGGGGTTGATGAAACGCTCCTATAAGATTTTTACCCGAAGGGTGGTCTACTGCGGTTTTGCCTCCCACACTCGAATCGACCATGGCAAGTAGAGTAGTGGGAACCTGTACAAAATCGATGCCTCTCATAAACGCGGCGGCGGCAAAACCGGCCACATCTCCGACAACTCCACCGCCAAGAGCGATAATATACCCTGAGCGATCAAAACGTTTGGTAATCAGTGTGTCGAGTATGCCACTCCAGGTATCAATCGTTTTATACTTTTCTCCATCCGGCATAATATGAACAGAGCAGCCCAATTGTTCTTTCCATCCCTCAATCAGATCGTTGTAAAGTTCTGCGAGTGTTGTGTTGGTAACAACAAGGCTCTTTCTGTTGGAGAAATTCCGTAATAGATACTCCGGGAGCTCGTGTGAGTTTTCTCTTCCCAGAATAACGGGATATGATCTGTTTCCTAAACTAACTGATAGTTCCATGTTTTAAGCATTTCGATTAAGGTGAATTTATCAGGACTCAAGTATTTGGATATCTGCTCCAAGAGCTTTAAAATCCTCTACAAATGTCGGATAGGTTACTGCGGCGGCTTCCGCGCTGTCGATAACAGTTTCACCTTCTGCGTTCATACCTGCAAGTGCAAGAGCCATCACTACCCTGTGATCATCATGCCCACTGACATGAGCTCCTTTAAGAGTGCTGTGCTGAATCACAAGACCATCCGGATGTTCTCTGACAGATGCACCCATTTTGCTCAGCTCACTGCACATTACTGCTATTCTGTCGGTCTCTTTGATTCGCGCCTGTTCTACATTGCCAAGCAGTGTTTCGCCGGAAGCCTTACAGGCTGCCACAGAAAGGGCCGGCAGAGCATCGGGCATACTGTTCAGGTCAACAAACATCCCCTTTAGTTCTCTGCTGTTGCTTACGGCTACTTGCTGTTCTATTCTTACATCCGCACCCATTTCAGTAAGGACTTTAAATACATCCTTATCACCCTGAGGATCCGAAAAATCAAGTCCGGTTAATTTTAACTCCCCATTTGTTACTACCCCCGCAACAGCGGCAAATGTAGCCGAGGAGAAATCAGCCGGAACGGTAATGTCAACAGGTTCATACTGCTGTCCACCGGTGATTATAAAGGAAGTAAGGTTTTGTGAATGTTCGAATTCTATTCCAAGCTTTCTTAACCACCAGAGTGTTATTTCTATATAGGGTTGTTCATGAATATTAGAGACTGTCAGGTGAGTATTATTTTTAATTAGAGGGCACGCCAGAAGGAGACTGGATACAAACTGCGAAGAGATTCCATCTACTACGGTTTTGCCGCCCTTAAGCGGTCCCTGAATGGTAAAGGGAAGTTCCTGGTTTTCTGATTCTATTGTGTAGGAAGCGCCAAGATTTGCCAGGGATTCCAACAGGGGCTTTATGGGTCTTGACCGCAAAGAATTATCACCGTCAAAACGCCTCAGTTTGTGTCCAAGTGCTGCTGCGGATGCAAAAAGAGTGGTTCCGGTACCTGAATTACCCATGTCAAAAAGTTCATCTCCACCGTTAAAATCACCCGCAATACCATCTACCGTTAGCTGAGAATCTTTGCTCTCCACATAGGCCCCAAGGGCGCGGGCTGCCTTTACAGCAGATCCACCGTCGCCGGTTAACAGTGGTTTCCTGATGGTTGAAGTACCGTTTGCCAAAGCGCTGATAAGTAATGCTCGTATAGTATGAGATTTCGAAGGCGGTACCTCAAGAGTACCGTTAAGTTTTGAGGGGCGCACTATCCATTTCATAAGCCTGACATCCTTTAACTATTTGAGACAAGTTCCTGAAGCTCATCAAGATCAAACAGGTGCTCAGGAACCTCTTTTCCGGTCCATAATTTAAAACTTGCAAGCCCCTGAAAAAGAAGCATACCAAGACCGTTTATTATTCTACAGCCCGCAGATTCGGCATCACTAAGAAAAAGTGTCTTACGGGGGTTATAAATACAATCGAATACTGTCATCCCGGAGTGAAAACAACTTTTATCAAGGGGTGAATTGTCTACGTTGGGATACATCCCCACACTTGTGCAATTAACAAGTAATGTGCACTCCGATAACACATTCTTAAACGCGGGATCAGACAATGAGTATGCGTCAATTGAAAACCCGGTTTCATCCGAAACGCTGTTTGCCAACCGACTTACCTTTTCAAACGATCTGCCTGCAAGTGATAATCTCTTACAGCACTTCTCCAAAGCAATCGCGCAGGCAAGGGTTCGGGCTGTGCCTCCGTTTCCAAGTATAACAATGGTATCATCATTTGACTTATGCCCGGCATATTGAAGAGATCTGAAAAACCCTTCTGAATCGGTAGTCGTGCCCAGTAATCTACCATCATTAAAATAGAGAGTATTCACTGTTTTGGTACGGGCAGAAAGTTGGGAGATTTTATCACAGTACTTTAGAACAGATTCTTTGTGCGGGATAGTAACATTTGCCCCGGCAAAGGAGTTTGAGCGCAGCATATAGACAGCGTTGTGTAACGACTGAGGTGAAACGCTTAAAGGAATGTAGACAAAGGGAAGCTTTAGTGAGCGTAGCGCATAGTTTTGAAACAAAGGAGAGATTGAATGCTCCACAGGGTAGCCCAGCAGACATATACTACGGGTTGTACCATCAATAAAACTATTCATCAGATCACCTGCTCTCCAAGAAATGCTTTAACTCTGTTACGACCACTGTTTTTTGCCCGGTACAGTGCCACATCGGCCTCCTCGATCATCTCCTGAGGGGTGGCTATGTCTTCTCTGTAGGTGGTAACTCCCAGTGATGCACACAGCCGACCGTTGGGAAGCACCTGCTCATTAACGAAGCGATAATCATAGAGCGCCTGACGGATGTTTTCTGCGGTCTTAAGCGCAAGATTCAAAGATTGTGAAGGCAGAAGGATCGAAAACTCCTCTCCTCCGTAGCGGCACACGGTATCATCTTTGGAGCACACCGCGTGCAGTATCCTCACCACTTCTATAAGTGCGATATCACCCTGAATGTGCCCGTTTAGGTCATTAAAAAGCTTAAAGTGGTCGAGATCCAGCATTATAACAGAAAAAACCTTACCGGTACTTTTGGCCTGAGTGAACAACTTTTTGAACTCATCTTCAAAAAAGTGTCTGTTATAGGCTTTGGTAAGATCATCGGTGATTGCTCTGCTTGCAGTATCCATGTACTCATGTACATTAACGATTTTTGGAGTTGTGAGCAGTTTTTTGATATTGGTGTAGTAGTCGAGAGTAGCTACATGTATCCCTACATTTCTCCCAAGACTCTCACTCATGGTGTACTTGTGTTTTAAGATCTCCTTCCAGTCACTTTTAGCTTCCTCCTCGGGTAGGTGAATCTGAATGAGGGCAAGAATAAGGTCTTTGTAATAGGTACCTGGTTTCTTTCCTATTGAATCGAGAAGGTATTCATCATTTTGGATGTGGTCTACTATATCACCACTGACTATTTCTATAAATCTTTGGTCGGTAAGTTTTTTTAAGTTTGATATGGCATCTATATTTAAATTGGTATCTTCAATAGATGAAATCTCTTCATTTTTCATCCGGCCCTCAATTTTTTCCTTTTTGCTATCCATGGTCCTTTTCCTTAGTAACCGGTTAAAGCGTTAAAAGTGGACCGCAACACAACTCTATATTAAACGAGAGAAGAGTATGCAGATTAGTGAGAAAATAATTTCTGCAAGGTATTTCGTTACATATAGTGTGAATATTGGGGATATTTCAAAAGGATTTGACTAAAACATCTCCTCATCCTCAATCATTTCAAAATCCTCTTTCCAGGGCTCAAGTTCCTGTGCCCGGCTGGATTGCTTCAGTTTCCTGAGCGCCTTTATCTCTATCTGCCGAACCCGTTCGTTGGTAAGTTTTAGTTTTTTACCAATCTCATTGAGGGTCTTTATTTGCCCATCATCCAGGCCAAAACGCATAATTACCGTTTCGCGCTCTTTGTGATCGAGGCTTTGAAGAACGAGGGTTATATGTTTTCGAAGGCTGTTGAGCGATAGTCTGCCAAAAGGGTCTTCGCAGCGGGTATCTTCAATATACTCCCCTATGGTAGAGCCATCTTCACTACCTACCTCCATGTCCAGCGAAATGGGGTTTGCTGCGCATTCAAGGGCGATCTCTACCTTCTCAATCGGGCACTTAAGCCCCTCGGCTATCTCCTCGATTCTGGGCTGGGTGCCGTGCTGAAGGTGCCATTTTCGGATAAAATGCTCAACTTTGGTCACAAGGTCAAAGGTCGTGGCAGGAAGGTGTATTGTTTTTGATTTCTCGTGTATCGCACGATTGATTGCCTGACGAACCCACCAGATCGCATAGGTGGAAAACTTGTAGCCCTTGCGGTAATCAAAATTATCCACTGCAGTGATAAGGCCCTTGTTTCCCTCCTGAATCAGATCGCTGATCTCAAGACCCCGGTGAATATAGCGCTTGGCTACACTGACCACCAGTCGCACATTGGCCTCGATTATTGCGCATTTGGCCTGATTTCTCATCTCCTCCCAGTAGGAGAAGTTTTCGATAAGACTTTCATCCTTGCTCGCAAAAAGACGCTCTTTGAATTTCTCAAGAATATCTTTGGTTTGTCTGGAATTGAGCTTGAGTTGCTGACAACGGTCGATATAGAAATCTTCAAGCTGTTGAAGTTTCCTCTTTTCACTCTCAGAGGGGGTTTTGTCTTTTATCTTTTCCTTTAAGCTACTTAGCTCTGTATTTACGCTTTTTAACTGATCGAGTGTATCAAAAAAGGCATCTTCCAGCTCTTCAATTTTAGCAGGATTTTTAACATGCTGCTCCTCTAAGCGCAGCACATCACTGCAATCTATACTGCCTTTTTCCAGTTGATCGCCGATTCTGAAGATAAACTGCAGTATTTCCGGGTCTCTGAAAGCGGAATCGAGCAGCTTGTACTGAGCAAAGCGCATCAGTATTGAGTGCTGGACCTCCTGGCCTCTGCTCATCAAAGGAACACGCCCCAGGTTATTGAGGTAAATCCAGGTAGGATCACTGTAGTTTGGTTTTTTATCCTTTTTGGGCATCTTTTTGACCTTTTGTGGATTACCCTTTTCTCCGCCACTGGTTGCTTTATCTTCGTGTAGCACTTGCCCCCCACTTTATCTGTTTCAAAATGGTCGCTGGTTGTAAAACTGATTTAACCTCCAGAACCCCACCTTGTATAATTGTAAGTCCCATCATTTTGTTACAGAAACTGATACAGGAATAGTAATTTTACTATAAATTATAAGATTCCTTCAACAATAAAAATGTATCATGGACGCTACGCTCCCAAATTCAGGCTGCATTTCTCCAAAAATGAGCTGTTAGTTACATTAAATGAATAAGGAAAATGTGGGAGAGGATAGAGTGATTTCGGGTAGAAATATTTGTCGCGCAGTGAATTTTCAGGGGGGTATCTGACATAAAGTGAGATATCGAACGGAAAAAAGATATAAGCTGTCCAGTCCCGCTGCCCGGCCTGGCATCAAAAAAACGGTAGTTTTATTTAAGATGCATTTAAGTCTGTATGATTCTTTATACTACATGACCTGCAGAGCAGTTCTGAAGGGGTTAAAAGAAACTATTGAAAAAAATGATAAAATATTGAAAGTAATCGTGCCATAATTTTATATATTATAGGAAACAGGGTACTGTATCCACCAGAAACTTGGAAGCTGCATATGAATTGGGTTCGCCGCAGCCTGTCTACAAAAAAAACTTCAGGGTTTACTCTCATTGAAGTCCTCATTGCAATAGTTGTGGTCGGTATTATTGCAGCGATTGTAACCGTTAACTGGGCATCATTTTTACGATATCAAAACCTCAGAAGAGAGTCGGTGAGTGTGTGGAGAGAGCTCTCTTCACTCAAGGCACGGGCTTTAAATGAAGACGTGGAGTTTGTGGTTTCATTTCCCGCTCACAATCACTATGATATTGATACCTCTGGAGTTACTATCTCCCAACGTAGTCTCACTGATGGAATACACTTCTCCCAAAATCCTACCGTAGGCGGAGTTGCTGCAATAGATCCTCCACAGGATTCCTGGACAGATGATGATTTAACAGTCAGACCGGACAATATCGAAGCGTTCACTACCGGTAAAATATATCTGCATGATAATAACCGAGTTTTCTGCATTGTTAAAAGAGAGGACAGAACTACTTTGCAACTTTTTTACTGGGATGGTGATGAATGGGAAGAGATGTAACCAGGGGCGGTTTTTCCATCGTTGAGATTATGGTTAGCCTTTTGCTTGTGGCCGTGGCACTTATGGCCATTGCTTCGGTGTTTCCCCGCATAACCGCTCATCAGAAAGTGATACGGGAGGTGGAGGATGGGTATATGATAGCAGCACATGTGCTCGACAGCCTCTATCAGGAATCGTTAGCTGATCCATCTCCGTTTAGTATAGAAGCTGGAGACCCTCCTATAGTTATAAGTGGTTTAGATCCTATTTCAAGAAACAACACCAGCTTTTTGCCTGAAGGAGAAATTGTATTTGATGGGGCCAATAATTTAAAAGTTGCTACCGTGACTGTAGTGTGGCAAAAGCTTGGAAACTCCCAGCAAGTCAGCGTGTCAGGAGTTGTACGATGAACAAAAAAGGTCTGACTCTTGTTGAACTGCTTGTTTATATAGTTATTGCAGGGTTTCTTTTGGCTCCCGTGATTATGATGGTGCAGCGATCCTCGCTTTTTATGGCAAAGGATTCTGAGTCTGCAGCACTTCGCACTAAGGGTGAAGATGTAATGCAGATCTTTTATGATGACATTAAAAACACTGGGTTTAAAACTGAATTACAAATGATTCATAATGCACCGAATTTTACAATAAACAATGATGTAGTAATAGACCCCGTTAATGATCAATCTTCATTCAGTTATAGCAGTGGTCTTGATCATGCATCAAATTTTGATGAGCTCACAATTAGAAGTGGAATCATTGATGATCAAAATGACTGGGTAGGGGTAAGGCAGATAACGTATTCTGTGAATAACCAAAATGAGATACAGAGGTCTATAAGTGTTGATGGTGCAAACCAGGGAACACACACAATTGCAACTGGTATCGAACGTCTTAGGTTCCATTTCTCACCTGATATGCAAGAGTGGTACCCGAACAGTACAGAACCTAATATCGATAAAGAAAATGTAAGGTATATAAAAGTTTCGCTTATCTTGGTTAGTGAAAGAGATGGTTTGGGATATTCTGGCCAACCATTTGAGATTGTTGATGAAAACTTTACCACTACTGATAACAGACAGCGGGAATTTTATCAAAAAACCATACCAGTTCCAAATAATGGCCCTTTTGCCGCTCCTTAAATGATCAGAGGTTGTGATGAGAGTTAAATACAAACCATTACGAAGTAAAAACGGCTCTACTATGGTAGGTGTGTTAGCTGCAATGGTGTTTATCGGTGTTGTTACCACTTTTATGGTAAGTATGACCAAAAGTGGGGGGGCATCAAGAGCCGCTTATTCTTCTTTAACACTCGCCAACATAACAAGTGAGAATGCATTGCGTGCTGCCGAGAGTTTCCTTGGGGGTAGTACTGCTCAGGAGGTTGCAAATTTGCTCACCGATGTAATAAATAATGGGCCACAACCAATCTTTGTTAACCAGGGATTAGGTACAGATCAACAGTTCACTACAACGATTGTAGATTTTAATTTCTATGAAAACATTGTGGTTGTAGCAGGAAATGGGAGTGGTAGAACCGGTGCCCAAAGACAGACGTTAGCTTTTTACCAATTAGACAATTTACAACCCCAGTCACCTTCGGAAATAGGCACAACGCTTCTTTTAAATGCTCCGGGTACTAATTTTAATGCACCTTTTGACATCACAGGGGATGTTTTTTTTGGAAATGTTGCCAATTTCAACCAACCAGGGAGTCGTATCAATGGAACTTTTAAATGGATCACAGATCAGGAAGATAATGCTACAGGAACCATAGATGGAATGACCTTTACCCAAAATGTCTATATAGATGCTCCCGGTGTCAGATTTCAAAATAATTCTTCAGAGTTTATTTCTTCAGTAGCTTTTGTGCAGGAAATAAGTAGTGTTTTGCAACCTATCACTATAGGAGATAATTTCTTTCTAAACGAAGGAGTTCAACAGTACCAATTGAATAGTAGTATTACTTGCGATAATGATGTTTATTTGGGGCATAATTATAGCCATAGTAATATTAATGGCACTATCGTAGAAACCTATCCAGGGGATATACCTGATTTGGCTGACAGGGTTGGACTTGATGATAGCCCACCTGTGGAGCCTTTCATAGAACTTAATGAAACTTTTGAAGGTAGAATGATCGACATAAGAGACATTGATGAAATACCTAATGTTACAGGGATTACCGGTCCAAACCTTAACGAAGCCTTTGAAAGCAATATAAGCGATACATACCGTGGGTTCCTTTTAATACATATACCTTCAGGCGTTACAAGAAATTTTGCTTCTGCAATTGATAATATATTCACTGAAAGAGTTGTGTTCATTGTAGATGGTACACTCAATAATGCATTTAATTTATATGAGAGTGGGGAAGAGTCTAATACTTTGTTCTACGTTAGAGATGGTGGAACTATAAGTGACCTTGGGTCTAACACTGATTTCAGAGGAATGACTTACGTTGAAGCTGGTGGTGATATACAGTATAAATTTACTACAGGGTCCACCATATATGGAGCAGTTCATCATGTTGACGCAGATTCGGATTTTAATTTTAATAATGATGGTAATAACGGTAATCTTGCAATAGAACATAATGAAGACGTTTTAGCAGAACTTACATTTCTGGATATCTTTAGAATGCCAGGCGAAGACCCACCCGAAACAATAATCATTCCGGGAGATCCTAATCAACAGATTACTGTAACTAGGATAACCAGTTACCAGCATTAATGCATAAAAGTATAATTATTGGCTTGGGTATAATGTTTTTCCTACGATATTACAGCCCACTGTCATAAGTGGGCGGCAACACTTCTCCCTCTTCCCAGCCGCCTTCCCTGTCCAGCGGAACCACCGATTTGGTCTGATCAAAATGAATTACACTGTCAAACTGTTGGGGTAAAGATGCCAAAAAGTAGTGGCTCTGACGTTCCGACTGTGGCATATAGATCACTCCTATCGCCCGTTCAAGATGCTGGCGACCTAAAAAAGAAAGCTGCGGATCTCCCCGTAGCGGCAGATAAAACGAGGGGATCTGTGTCTGGTGAAAAAGGTCCCCGTAACTCTCGGGCAGCGATGGAAGCACAAGCTTACGCTCAACTTCACCGCCCCAGGATGAAGCCGCAGCAACAGTGCCGCTGTGAGTGGTAAAACCTACAGAAAATACTCCATCCCCGTGACGCTCCCGCAACAGCTGACCCACATTACACTCACCAAAACGTGCTACTTCTGTAGCTCTGGCGTCACCCAGATGAGAGTTATGAGCCCACACCACGATTCTGGCTTCTCCGAATCTTGTCATGTGAGCCATAAGAGCATCGATCGTATCGGCCATGTGCGTGTCCCGCAAATTCCAGCTCGAAACCCTTCCGGAAAACATAGTCCTGTAGTACTCCTCTGCATTCTGAGCAAGCCGTGCGTTTTGCTCGGCGTAAAACTGCTCCTCCTGAAACGCAAAACCGTTACGGCTGAGATACTCAGCTCCCTTTTTGCGAAGCTGCTCAAGCTGCTCCACTGCGGCTTTGCGACAATCCTCCCTTACATAGGTCATGGCAAACCCATAGGATTGGGCTTCCGGCGCATAAGCATCAAAACAACTGTAACGCCGGCGAGCCTCCTCTGCTGCTTTAGGGTCTACGCTTTGAAGATACTCGATAACCGCATCTATGGAAGCATAAAGGCTGTAAAGATCCATACCATAAAACCCAACACGACTGACAGGGGAGATCGAGTCGTTATAATCTCTAAGCGTATCCACAAATTCAAGCACCTCAGCATTGCGCCACATCCATCGGGGAAAGCGCCTGAAATCATTAAGCGCCTCAATGGGTTCGTTCATATCACCTAAAGCCCGAATGAAACGATTAATTCTGTAAGCATCCGGCCAGTCTGCCTCAACCACAATAGCACCAAAGCCCCTTTCCTGTATCAGTCTCGTGGTGATTTGCGCCCTGGCACTGTAAAACTCATGCGTTCCGTGGGTCGCTTCACCCAAAAGCACTATGGAGGCATCCCCAATGTCTTCAAGTAACCGATCATAATCTGAAGCACTGCCCGTTAGCTCTGTACACTGCTTCTGTACGGCGGAGAGGTGTTGGATTTGGTTCATACAGTAGGCCTCATCTGTAACTTAAAGGTTCTTTCTACTCTAATCCCATGGATTTAAACCACTCTTTTTCTCTTTGTTTGATCTCATCTTCAGACATCTTCCACTTATTGGTGGCAATGCTCCACATATAGCCAAAGGGATCCTTCACCATCCCCATCCTGTCCCCCCAAAACTGATCCTCCAGAGGCATAATGACTTCAAACCCCTCGGATACAGCTTTGTTAAAGACTGCATCACAATCAGATACATACATCCATACACTCGTCATATTTCCTACACTGTAGTTACTCTCATCAAAAAGATCTGACATCATAATATTGCTGTCTCCAATGCGTATCATTGAGTGTATAATCCTGCCATCACCGGTGGTCATTGGAGGCATAAGGGACCGGGCATCAAAAGCGTTTCTGTAGAGCTCTATTGCCTCACTACATTGGCGTTTAAAGCTTAAATAGAGTGTAAGGGTATTGGCTCCCTCTGGAACCGGAGTATCGGATTTTGTAGCCATGCATCGCTCCTTTAGAGTAAGGGATAAAGACACGGGGTACTGGAATCAAAAGAGGCGTGCAATAACTATTCCCGTATTTTGCCCGCAGAGCGTGTTGTGCAGGGAAATGAAAAATCCCCACGAAGTGACTGGTATATTGAAAAAGGAATGTGTTTTTATTCATAATAATTAAAGATACAGATAACGTTCGCATCTCCTCTTTTAGGGAGGGCAACGCTCAGCCCCCGGAAAAGATGTCGCTAAAGCAGATCATTTTATCGTTTTTGAGAGAATTGGTGGGGGATGAAAATCCTTATTTCAATTAAAGGGGAAAAATTATATATTGTAAGATTACATTTTGGGGGGTGATCCGCTCATGCTCCCAACTATACTGCATACCCCTCCTGCAGATAATTGATCGAAAAGAAGAAAAAAAGTAACTTATAAAATTTTCAGGGTAAGCTATGGAACGAGTATCGGATTCAACAACAAATGATCAGGATCAGCTGATCTCAAAGTGGAGTGAGTTGGTTAATGAAAGCAACGTTGTTGATACTGAGTTATATAAAAAGTATGAAGTTAAACGGGGACTCAGAGACATAAGTGGAAAGGGTGTTCTTGCCGGCCTTACAAGAATCGGAGAGGTGCACTCCTATGTTCTGGATGAAGGGGAGATGGTGCCTGTTCCCGGCCGTCTTATCTACCGGGGCTACGATATAGTAGATCTGGTGGATGGTTTCAGAAGTGAGGGGCGTTTTGGGTTTGAAGAGGCCACCTTTTTACTGCTGTTTGGTCGCCTGCCCAACTCTTCGGAGCTAAAGGACTTTGAAGGGGTGCTTGGTGAATACCGACGTCTGCCCCCCGGATTCGTACGGGATATGATTATGAAAGCGCCCAGCAGGGACATGATGAATGTGCTTGCCCGCACTGTACTTGCACTCTATAGCTATGACCCTGATCCCGATGACATCTCCATTGCCAATGTGGTACGACAAAGCATTCAGCTTATCGCCACCTTTCCTCTTCTGGCGGTGTATGGCTATCAGGCATACTCCCATTTTCACGGAAACAGCAGCCTTATCATCCACTCCCCGGACCCTGCTTTAGGCACCGCGGAGAACATTTTGCATATGCTTCGGCCTGACAACAACTACACACGCCTGGAAGCTGAGCTTCTGGATATGTCCCTTGTTCTTCACGCCGAACACGGCGGGGGTAACAACTCTACCTTCACCGCCCATGTAGTGACATCCTCCGGCTCCGATACCTATTCGGTTATAGCTGCTGCACTGGGCTCTCTGAAGGGACCACGGCATGGTGGAGCAAATAAAAAAGTGGTACAGATGTTTAACTGCATGAAAGAGGAGATCGCAGACTGGGAGGATGAAGATCTCGTATTTGATTACCTGGGGAAAATTCTCACCAAACAGGCCTTTGACCGAAGCGGCCTGATCTATGGCATCGGACACGCAGTGTATTCGGTAAGTGATCCACGAGCACTGGTGTTTAAAAAATATGTGGAAAAACTCGCAGAATCCAAGGGGCTGGAAAAAGAGTTTCAGCTTTATAACCTGGTTGAAAGACTGGCTCCCAAAGCTATAGGGAAGGTTAGGAAAATGTATAAGGGCGTTAGTGCCAATGTAGATTTTTATTCAGGCTTTGTGTATCAGATGCTTGGCATTCCCGAGGAACTCTACACTCCGCTTTTTGCAGTGGCACGAATAACCGGGTGGTGCTCTCATCGCATGGAGGAGATCGTCAACCAGGGAAAGATCATTCGCCCTGCCTACAAAAGCACCGAGCCAAGACGCAAATATCTGGGGCTTCAGTCACGGAGCTGACCTACTTTTTGACGCAAATCTCTCCTTAAAAGTGTCGTTAGATCCTCTTAAGGAGAGAAAATCCTAATCGCTAAGCTGGCTCAGAAGGTCCTCTGTATCGATAATCTCAAACTCCTCAGCCACACGCTTCTCTCTCATAGAACTCATAATAAGCGCCGGTATCTTAACTCTTTTACCCGTAGGTGCGATTCCCATAATTTTGCCCTTGTGGGTACCAAAAATAGTGCAGTGTGATGCCACCGCATGCTCATCAGACACCATCTGCTCCACTCTGATACGAAAATCGGGGAATGCGTCTCTGTAAGAGGCCACAAGGCTCCTCAGCCCATCTTTTCCATGGTATTCGCCACCACCGGTGGAGCGGTAGATATATTCACCGCCGATAAGCGCGTCTGCAAGATCGATATCACCACCATTTTTGATACGTTCTATCATGGTCATAATTATTTCTTTGTTCTTTTCACTGATCTCTCTGTCTGCCTGGTGAGCTTTTAGGGCTGCAGCAGTATCGAACCCCGCTTCAAAGTGGGTGATCTGTTGATCTTTAATGGTGATTGTATGGATAAACTTACTCTGCCACAACCTGCCGGCAGGCCTGGCAACCGAACGCAACTGTCCCAAAACAGCAAATCGTCCCTCATTACCGATAAACTCAAGAGGGGCGTATTCCATTATATCCTCAGATTCGGTGAAACGCTCAAGGAAGGCTTTTATTCGTATTTGTCCTTTCCAAACCCCTGAATAGGGGACATTGTCGACTGTAGGATAGATCCACACCGCATCGGGTGAGCACAGCTCTAAGACAGTGTTATAATTTTTGTTACTGATCAGGGGGTAAAGTCGTTTGATGAGTTCAATTTGTGTTGAATCGTTCATAGGTGCTCCATGGGGCAGAGGGTGATTAAAAACATTTCCATAGTGGAGCAAACGATAAGCCAGAGGGGTAGTTTGTGGGGGGACGAAATAGGATAGGAAAGAAGATAATTGATCACGAAAAAACACGGAAGGGGATGAGATAGGATAGGAAAGAGGAGATGATTGGTCACGAAAAAACACGGAAGGGTATGAAGATAGATAGGAAAGAGGAGATGATTGGTCACGAAAAAACACGGAAAGGGATGAAGATAGGATAGAAAAGAGCTGAAGAAGGTCAGGAAAAACAGGGAAGGGGGTATGAAAATAGGAGAGGAGAGATGGTCAGTAAAAGCAGGGAAGGATGCGAAATTGCAGAAAACTTTCAGCTAATGAGTACAGTTTGTTCGCTGTGCCCAAAAAAATATTTCACCTTTTTTGTGTCAAAATATATTATATAAAAAGAGAGGAGTAAATTAAGACCGGAGGATATTATGTGCAGAGCCAATCTGCTTTCTACAGCTTTAATCCTGATAGTATGTTCGTTTGCTACTGTTTTAGGGCAGCAAAACGGAGCAAATGCAGACTCACTCGCCATCCACAGGTCTGCGCTCAACAACTCTTTTGAAGAAAAACCCTACTCTCCATCCAGAGACATGGCCTTCGTTTCTGTTCGGGGCCAAACCCCCAATATCCCAATGAATGGGTTTCGCCGCGCAGTTCTCTACAACGCCAAAGGAGCAAAAATCAGTGAAATGGATATAAGCAGAAGCGATTCTGTTGTTTCACTGGATAAGATGATACGAGAGAACAGCAACCGCGGGCCGTTGATTATCCAAATGATACGGTGATAAAAGGTATCAATCATACTCTTACCCAACGAATGTGCGGTTATCTGTCTTTATTGTAATGTACAAAGTATATCAAAATGAATGATGCGTTGGTATGGGCAGGTATCCTAAAAACCTTTCTGCCTTAGAAGAATAACCCGGGAATGTCGATCGCCCCCAGATAGAGAAACCATGTGGCTCATATAGCCCCAGGTAGGAAACCATAGGGCTCATATAGAAAACCCTTGGTATAGGCAGGTATCCTGAGACGTTTCCTGCCTTAGAAGATTGATCGGCACTGGCATTATAATAACATGAAAGGTTCCGTTTTTCGCCTATCAGCGAAGGGTTTCCTACCCTGGCTGATAGGGCTCATATGGCTGATCATGAACCGATAAGATAACCTTCACAAACAAAAAACACCGCAACTCTTCAATCCCTCAAAACTCTCTGCCTTGCTGCCTTAACCAATTCATGTGATGTCGATACAGCCTGTATTATCACACCACCGCCACATTCACCTTTTTCCTCTTCACCGTCTCATTGGCCACGTGCTTTAGCATCGTGCGGATTTTGACTCGTTTCACCGCTGCAAACGAGTTTCGGTGGGTGACCTCGACAAGTCCCAGTTCATCTTTGGCCAGGCGCCCCTTTCGGAACAAAAACCCGACTATGTCAACTTTGTTTATCTTATCCCGTTTACCGACATCCAACTTAACAGTCACCCATTCGGTCTTGTCGGGCAGTGGAAGGTCCCTGGAGAAAACTTCCGTTTGCGGTCTTTTGGGCAGGTAAGACGGAAGCTTATCGGCCTCTGAGTGGATGATATAGGTTGTGCCGGTGGCGTTCATGCGGGCGGTTCTTCCGTTGCGGTGGATAAACGTTGTCTCGGTTGTTGGCAGGTGATAATGGATGATAAACTGAATTTCGGGGATATTGAGGCCCCGGGCGGCCAGGTCTGTTGTCACGAGCAGATGATAGCTCCCGTTGCGAAACTTGAGAAGCGACTCCTCGCGTTCCTCCTGCTCCATCCCGCCGTGGTAGTTCACCGTATCGATATCTTTGGACCGCAAAAACCGGGTGACCCGGTCGACCGCATCACGGTGATTACAGAACACCACAGTAGACTGGTTTCCTATATAATTAATAAGGTGTAAAAGGGTTTCGAGCTTGTCGACATCAGGAGACTCGACAGTTTTAAGGGTGATGCGTGGCTGGAGCTCCTCGTCAGAAAACTCGACCCGAAACGGCTCCGTCATTTCGACGAATTGGGGGATCTCGTTAAGTCTGGTCGCGGAGATGCAGATCCGTTTTTTGAGTTTCCTGAGATTCCCCACGATATATTCCATCTCCTCTAAAAAGCCAAACTCCAGAGACTTATCAAACTCATCGAGTACCAGGGTGGTGATTTTGGAATAATCGAACCGGTTAGCCTCCATGTGGGCAACGATTCGTCCCGGGGTTCCCACCAAAATAGCCGGGGAGTTGCGAAAGCTGTTCTTTTCGACTTCAAGGGAGTGTCCGCCGTAGCAGCACATAATTTTTACAGGTGAGCGGGTGGCCTTGTGGACATCCTGAATCTGGCAGGCCAGTTCGCGCGAGGGGACGATGATCAGGGCCTGCACTGCGCTTATGGTCTGGTTGACCATCTTTGCGGTCGGCAGCAGATAGGCAAGCGTCTTGCCCGATCCGGTGGGGGAATGGATCAGGGTGTTGCGGTTGGTGTAGATCGCATCGATTGCCTGGGTCTGCATCTCGTTGAGAGCGGCGATATTGAGATTTTTAAGAGATTGTTCAATCACGGGGAGTATCTTTCTATCATTAAAACTGACTTAAAAATGGACGTTGCCTGTTTTTGCGAATTATAAGTGGTCTGAATATACCTTATACTACGGGGTGGCGGTGAGGAAACAGAACTGTAAGGATCGAAAAAGTAGCGCTGTTGCTCTATTCCGCAGCCTGAAGAACCACCTCTCCGAGTTCGGGAAGAGGGAGAATGAAATTGTTATGTTGTATTTAGGATGAATGAAACCACAGGGCCCGCGATAACAGCCCTGAAGGCGCGTAACATGTATCCCAGTTGTATACAATCGTGAATTTCGGAACCTTCAGGAAATCCGCCAACATTTTATTAACCATTGGTTCCCATTTCCCTGACAGAGTCACGCCCCTTCAGGGCTGCTATACATCCACACCACCGCACCAGGGGCGCTGCTCCTGGCAATGGAATTTGTGCACCTTTGGTGCGACAGGATTTCAGATTTCCGCACTCCTAGCACACCGTGCAAGGTTTTTGATGGTGACCACGCGAGTTGGATGTTGGCTGGTTGCCGGGGAACAAATCCGGTATACCATAACCGATAGATTTAAATCGGTTTTTGACAGAAACCAGACCTATGAGCTGAGCGAACTGCACTGAAACTCGCCCTGGCATGACCAAAACCCATCTTTTGGGTTTGTATTTCGGCTTTATGCTTGTGATCTAACCCCATCATAATTGAGCGACAGACTGTTTTTCCTCATAACTACTCCCCCATCTCTTGCGAATTTTTGAACTATATAGTCGCGAAATGCCTCATTTAAACCAGATTAAAGCTACTCAGTAGGTGATTAGTCTCATTTCAATTTAAAATGAAGCTACTCCATAGGTGATTAGTCTCATTTCAATTTAAAATGGAGCTACTGCAGAGGTGATTAGTCTCATT